>NZ_JACCFQ010000002.1 GCF_013410215.1 Nesterenkonia sandarakina | reverse complement strand
ACCAGGCCACTTCCGCGATCATGCCTGACCGCACCGACCCTGGAAGTGACCGACTACGAACCAGGGTTAAACACCCAAGAGGAGGAAAAAACAAACCTGGCGACCATGGCGGACGGGTCCCTCGGAGACTGATTGCGCCAGCGGCCACGCTGGCGCTGCTGACCATCTGCATAGGGCTCGGGGCCGATGTTGTACTTGGCCTGGCCGAAACTGCAGCGCAGGGGCTGTCCAACCCAGAGGCGTACACACAGGCTGTGGTGAGCCCATGAAGCGACGCCTGACCCAACTACTGAGACTCCCAGGATTCCTCGTCTACTTCTTGGTGCAGATGTTTCGAGCCAACTGGCAGGTTGCTGTGGATATTCTCACGCCAGGATCTGCATTGACCCCCGGAGTGGTGGCCTACCCGGCGCGATCTCGCAGCGCGTGGGAACTGACCCTCTTATCGAACTTGATCACCCTGACACCAGGCACCTTGACCATAGACGTGGAGACGAACAACGGTCAGCACGTGCTCTACGTGTTGGGCCTCTACGCCCCTTCCGACCCGAATAGGTTCCGTCAACAACTCGAAGAACTAGAGGGCCGGATGCGCCTTGTCACTGTCGGGGTTAGTCGCGACGAAGGGAGGCACCAGTGACTCCTGAAGAGTTCCTAGGAGTCGAGATCCTAGGTCTAACAATTTCAGCGATAGTGCTCGTCATTCTGGCTCTCACGCTTCTGCCGGCCATGTGGAGGGTCGCACTGGGACCAGCTGATGCTGATCGCGCAGTAGGCGCAGACCATGTTTTCTTCGTCCTGGTGGCTTCTATTGCAATACTAGGCTTGGCGTGGGAGAGAGACCTGTTGTTCGACTTGGTGCTGGTGGGAACCCTCGTCGGGTTCATTTCCGCCTTGATTCTTGCCCGATTCCTGGGAAGGAGACGTCAGTGAGCTCCGAGGCTACGATCCTTAGCACTGCTCAAACATTACTTGGAGCTTCTGCCCTGGTCCTGGGGCTCGCGCTGTTTGTGATTGCCGCCGTAGGTCTATTGCGGTTTTCAGACGCTTACACGCGGCTGACCGCAGTAACGAAGTCTGGCACGCTTGGGATCTGTCTCATGCTGCTGGGCACGCTAGTGCTTGATCCTTCTATCGCGAACCTGATCACACTGGGCCTTGCAATACTGCTGCAGCTGATGACGGCTCCGGTGGGTGGCTTTGCGCTAAGCCGCGCAACCTTCAGATCAGGAGTTCCTCTCCCCGAGGTGCAGTACAACGAGCTTCCGAAGATCTAGCAACCTCAGTCGCCTCGGTTCGCGCTGGCTCTGGGGAGGAATCCCTCAGAAGGTTCGTCAAACAGTACCGCTGAGTTCACACCGATCCGCGGACAATGGGGCCTCGTGATGCTGAGGGATGGTAAGTCGCCCGCCTGCTTCGAGCTGCTCCAGTAAAAGGAGGAACAGTTTCTCGGTCTCTGCCTCGTTCACGGTTGACGAGTAGATGAACAACTGCGGTGTCGAGGCGTTAATCCACACTGAGACTTCATCCCCTACCGGGAGCCCCGCGGCTCCGTGCAGGCTGTGAACTGTAAACCCGGTGTTCCGCTGCAGATACTCATTTACGGCTCGATCAACCGCCTTGATAAAGGGGTCCCCACCGTACACTTTGAACGTGTCCTTTCCGGACTGGATCTTCCAGGTAGCGACAGTTCCTCCTCCATCGATGTCACCGTTGACCTAGACCAGCCTACCGAGAAGGAATGCAACACATAGGTACAGCGATTCGTCAGAACCGCCCTACCCAGTTCCTTGCCCCGGACGCTGGGGCCTTGTCGTTCTTCGTTTCACACTTCATCGAGGAGTACATCATTACAGTCGAGTCTTCCCAGTCCTCAACTCCTCCTGAGGCGAAGCCCATAGCTGCTGGTGAGTCAGCGCTCTCGGCTCGCCGTACCTCGCTGCCGGGGAACCTGATCCGCGGCGCGATGATCGGCACGGTGGAGACCGTGCCCGGAGTCTCCGGCGGCACCGTGGCGCTGGTGGTCGGGATCTACCGCCAGCTGATCGATTCAGCCTCCCACGTGGTCTCCGCCGGCAAGGCGCTGATCACCGGTCCGGACCGTCGGGCGGGCTTCATACACCACCTGCGCCAGGCCGAGTGGAAGATCATCATCCCGGTCATGATCGGTATGGTGATCGCCGTGTTCACCGTGGCGGGCCCCATGGCCACGGCGGTGGAGACCTATCCCGAACTCACCCGCGCGACCTTCTTCGGCATGGTGCTGGCCTCGATCTTCGTGCCGCTGCAGATGGCCTGGTTCGACCGGTCCGGGCCGTTGAAGGTGTCTCATCTGTTCGCCGGGATCCTCGCCGCAGCCCTGACCTTCTGGCTGGTCTCGCTGCCGGCCACGTCCATGGAGCCCACCTGGTACGTGATCCTGCCCGCGGCCGCCATCGCCGTGTCGGCGCTGCTGCTGCCCGGGCTCTCCGGGTCCTTCCTGCTGCTGACCTTCGGGCTCTATGAACCGACCCTGCGCGCCGCTGCTGACCTCGACCTCGGCTACCTGAGCATCTTCGCGCTGGGCCTGGCGCTGGGCATGATCTGCATCGTCAAGGGCTTGAAGTGGCTGCTCGATCATCGGCACCGGATCACCATGATCGTGCTCACCGGGGTGATGGTCGGGGCGCTGCGCACGCTGTGGCCCTGGCAGGACGAAGCCAGGGGACTGCTGGGCCCAGGTGAGAACCTCGGACTGGCCCTGGGGCTGGGAGCCGCAGGGTTCGCCGTCGTGCTGGTGCTGGTGCTCCTGGACTACCGGCTGTCCCAGCGCCAGATGCGATAGCTCTACACATGGCACCGAGTATCTGAATCTCACTAGAGGTCGTCCTGTCCCAAATAATAGGGCCTAAGAGCCTCAACAGTTCGCGAGCGAGTACTGTCGCGGGGGTCGGGGACCTTTCGCGCCAAGGACTTGGCTGATGCGATTGTGGAGGTGCGTCCTATGCGCCGGCGCAGAAATAGGTGGAATGTATGTCCCCTAGCCCGACTTTGCCCGTTGACTCGCCGAACATCGACCGGTTCTCTCAGGTAACTTCGAGGGTACGCCTTTGCCGAACAGCGTTCTGTAGAAACGTATCCCGGTATTTATGATTACTCCCAGGTCTGCGTTAGCGCCCGCATCCGAGATGACTGACAACGCAACTCAACCGCCCGCTGACGTGAGAACCATTCACGCTACGACATGACGACCTACCACTTTGAGTCCTGTGGATCGTTGGACCTGGATCTCCGCTGTGTCCTGATCCGCGATAAGGCTCGGCGCGTCGAGTCGCATCGTGATCGTGTTGTCGAGGCCGGCGAGGTACTCGGTGATTGACCCGCTGCGCTTGCCCTGCAGATCGTTCACGTCTTCGACGGACGAGGCTCGTTCTAGGACGACGACGATTTGGTGCTGGTGTCGGACATTTCGTCTCTGCTATTGACTAGCAGGCGTCCCATTCCGGGAGGTCATCCATGCTTGGTTGGTGTCGGTCACCGCGATCTCGGCTTTGACCTGCACGACCTTAAAAGGAATCCCTGGCCGCTTACCCGTCTTGAGGATGAACTTGCCCGTGTGCGGACGTCGTTCAGTCCCCACTCCCCCACCAGAATCATCAGTCCAGTCCGTGATCCAGGACTTCTCCGTGTTAGACAGGGCGAACACGGTCTCTAGGTTACCCATCTCATCGGGCGCGAGCCCGCCCAGGAACACCATCTCCGAACGGTTCACGAACCCCCACGCCACATCGGTCAACGTCTCGGACGAGAGCTTCAAGTCGTTCATAGTGTGAGTAATCATGATCTGCCCGATCCCCCTCCCCCGGTTGAGCCTGGTCAGGGAGTCCACGAAGTACACCATCTGCTCAGATGCCCGCAGCACCTTCCACAGCTCATCCATCACCAGAAGATAGTGCTTCGGCGGAATGCCTCGATCCGTGGTCACGATCTTCTCCGTGGCCACGGTGACCGTGCCAAGGTTCCAGCACAACGACTGCACCGCAGCCATGAGAACGCTGTCGTTCTCATTGACCCCGGACACATCGAAGACCACCGGCTTACCCGGGATGATGTGGGCTGAGGTTGGCTGCGAAAACAGATCCCCGTAGAGCCCATCTGGTCCCATCGAGATCAGCGCATCGAGAAGGCCCTGCACGCGAGCGTCATAGGCTTCGCTGTCATCGTGGGTCAGGGTTAGGTTCCGCAAAGTTACCGGCCGGGACCGGATGAACTCGGTCAGTTCCGGAATCAGCACAGGAGTCGCCAGATCCGGGTCCAGGGTGCGGATCGCGTGGGAAAGAATCGTGATCTCGTGCGGTTGAAGGCTGCGCCTGGCGAACATCGCCACCAGCCCACTCATCAACGAAAGCTGCTGCGTGCGCAGATCGTTGAGCCCTTCTTCCCGCGCGTTCTCATTCTGCACATCGGCCAACGCGGCCGCGAAGGTCGAGACGTCCATAGGGTTGATATGCGACCGCCCAGGCGCGAACTCGATCACCTGACCGTCCGCTGCGCGAATGAGGTCCACATAATCGGGCCGCGCGTCAGAGAGCGCCATAGGGATGATGCCCCAATCTAGGAGCACCGCGACCATGCGCTTGACCAGTGAGGACTTCCCCAGGCCCGGTTGCCCCAGCACGAACGCCGAAGGGTTACGGATCAGCTCAGATGTGAACCAAGAAATTGGGTCCGCGCAGACCAGAGACCGGCGCCGCAAATCCACGCCCAGCGGCGCGCCCACCAGATCCACCCCAGACCCGGCGATAAACGGCCAGTAGCCACAGAGCTGCACGCTGGTGCCTTGCAGCTCATAGGGTCGCTCCACGAAGCCCATAGGCCCACCACCACGACGATTCCAGCCCGTTGCCCCAGGACGGGAAAGACTCCCCTGCCGGTCTGCACTGATCTGCGCCAACACCCGGCGCAGCCCCTTGAACGGCTTGTCTTCCGCGCGAGCTCGTCGGTCCTCTCGCGCGAGTCTGGCCGCATCACGCTTGGATAAGACAAGTCCCGATTCCTCCGAACCCAAGGACGCTCCCGCGGTACCGGCATCCGAAGCGCGTGGGTGTTCCTTGCGAATCATGTGTGCTCCTGGGGTTGTGGATACCGGCGAATCAGGCGTTGCCACACGCTGGCGCGTTCCATCGCAGCTAAACGCTCCTTCAGAGTGTCTATCTCGAGTTGGAGGCACTCGTTGTGTTGCTGGAGCTTGCCAACATCAGTCGGGTTTGCCATGGGGCCGTGTTCGAGAAGGATGCGGAGCTGACCTGCGTGTTTGGCATAAGTCACCAACGGCCCCAGAACAACAGCAGAGGCCAAGATGCCCAGAACGGCGTCGTTGAAGGCGACTGCGAAGTTCAGGTTGGCTACTGCTGTAACTAAACAGAACGAGAAGACCAAAGAGCGTTCCGGCGTCAGTGCCTCGTGAACAACCTCTGCAGGCAGATCTGCTTGTCTTGCTGGCCACCAACGCAACCAAAGTGAACTCACTAACATCACCGTAAGGGCCGCGAGAAACACCAGCAGAGCCATACCCGGAACATAGCTAGGACCCCGGGTGTCTATCACGAGTAGCGGGATAACGAGCACGGCCAGCGTTGCCGCGAATGACCCCGTGAGGCAGAGAAACAACACCCCGTAATACCGGTCTCGAAAATTCGCACTTCGCTTCTGCCGTTTCTTCTCTGGCCCCATGGGCGCTTCCCGAGCGGTATGGGTCATGAGAAGAAGTCTTGGATTTCATCGTTGAGCAGCATGTGATCCGGCAACACCACACCCAGCGGCAAGCCAGCTTGGAAGGTCACCGCCTGATTGGCGAGTGCTTTGCGCACCCTCAGACGTGTTCTCGAGAACAGGGCAGGCACTTCTTTATCCAGTCGACGGAACTGCTCAGGATCAGTCACCGAGACGGTGACGATGGTCCCGAACCGGGCCACACCGGCCCCCATCGTTTCTTCCTGCGCCGACTTCAGCGCTGCTTTCTGTCGCTGTACCGCCCGGACTGAGACCCGCTGCTGAGATCCGCCGAAGGTCGCTTCCTTGATCTCGCGCTGCACCAGATCCGTGGTCCGGTCGATAGGCACCGGACGGTAGAGCAGAGTGACGCGCTTGCGCAGCACCCCCGGCATCGGCTCTAGGAGCCGGCGCAGAGAATCATGGGTGAAGGTGCCGCGCGGCTCTTCGTAGAGCGTCCAGGACGAGGAAAAGACCCTGTCGTGCTTGTAGTAATCGAAGAGATCCGCAGCATAGGACGGGCCAGCGTCAGCCCACCGAAGGTTGGTGCCACCGTCCATCTGGGCTTCCTCCACCGCTGAGGCGGTGGTCGGGTCATAGGCCACACGGGTGAAGTCGATGATCTCCTGAGCCGTGCACGCCCGCACGACCCCGGCCCCGGTGGAATGCAGACCACCGAGGATTCCGGGGAGCCGGTCGCCAATGTCTATCGCCATTTCCTCGCGGCCGCGATCCTTGTTCGCCTCGAAGGCTTTACCGTCGAAGGTCACCGTGAGCCGCACCGTCATTTCCGGTGCGCCGTGGTCATACCCGTTGGCGATCCCGTCGGTGACGATCCGCGCGAACTCCGGTCCACCATCGGCCCGGTTATGGGAGAGCAGCCGGCGCAGCCGCAGCCCGGAATCGGGCGCGGATTCGATGGTCACCGAGGCCCCGCGGACTCCGTCCTCTTGGCCGCGAGCTTGGAGCCAGCCACCCCAGTGAGCCACCTGACGATTCACCGAGTCACCATCCACCAGCGCGTCACCATCTGGACGCGCCTCGATGACCACCGAGTAGTTATAGGCACCGCGCCCGGAGGTGCGCAGTAGCCCGAAGGGCTGATTCGAGCTATCCAAGTGCTCAGTCAGTTCGGTATCTGCCATGAGCCCAGGAAGCCGCGTAGCTCCATCGGGGGTGAACCCGGTAGGGCCCGAGATATAGAGGTGCTTGCCGGACTTCTCTTTACGTCGTTGCGCGATTTTCAGCATCTTTCTCCCATAGATCGAGCGGCCCTGCCGCTTGGTGGCCACCAACAGCACTGCACCGAGCACGCCCACGCCGATGACCACGCCAGCCGCAGCCGCGCGGCCGGTGGCCATAAGGACGATGGACACGAGGATGAAGGGCACCCCGGCCAGTGAGACACCCAGGGAGAGCCCCAGGATGCCGGTGCGCTGAGGGTGGCGAAGATTGCCGTACACGCCAGGGATAACCCCGGAAGTGGTATTGGTCATGCGCCTGTCTCCCCATCGTCGCCTTCAACCGCCCTGTTGATCCCGGCACCAGAAGCGGTGCCGGTATCAATGACGTTCTTGAGCTGCTGTGTCTTGGCGGCAGTCGATCCACCGGACTTCCCGCCCGAGTCGCCGCCAGTACTTGGCGCAGCGCCCGAGGCGGCAGATCCGCCACCAGATCCGTTCTCGCTGGCTGCGCCAGCGCCGGAGGATTCCGCGCCGCCGGGAGTCCCGGCGTCCACGCCAGAACCACCCGAGCCGCCGCCGGTCTCGAAACCGCCAGAGCCAGAGCTACCGCCGGTCGAAGATGCCCCGGCCGGAGTTGCCCCACCGTGGTCACCGCCGGCAGATCCGCCCGAGGAAGCACCACCAGCGGAACCCGCGCCGCCCGACGAGGAAGCGCCCTCGCCGGTCGAATCAGCGCCGCCCGCTGCGCCGCCGACCCCGGAGTCCCCGGAGCCACCGTCAGCAGGACCGGACTCACCATCAGAGGCGGGAGCAGCCCCAGCAGGACCACCGCCGGAAGCGGAGTCACCAGCACCAGCTCCACTCTCGCCAGCACCGCTGGCAGCCTGTCCAGTGCCTCCACTAGCAGCCCCGGAGGAACCACCCCCAGCAGCTGCATAGCCAGCTGCACCGGAGGCACCGGCAGACGCCGCGCCACCACCGGCCGCGCCAGCAGCGCCGGCACCACCGCCAGCCGCTGCGCCTCCACCAGCAGCAGCGCCACCGGCCATGGCAGGGGCGGCAGCGCCACCAGTTCCAGCGACCACGGCGGCACCAGCCGCGACCGTGGCCGCACCCGCGACAGCTGCGCCACCGCCGAAGGCGGCAGCGCCCATCGCGGCCGCAGGGGCCACGAACTTGATCAGGGCCGGCAGGGCAAGGCCCGCGAGGGCGAGAATGAGCATCCCGGTCATCGCCGCAGCGTAATTCTGCAGCTCACCACCGAGTCCGTCGATCTCTGAGTCCTGGGTCATCATGCGCAGCCCGAGCGCGTAGATTCCGGCTGCAACTGGCTTGAAGAGCAGCAGGGCGATAAGCCAGCCGTTGATCTTCTGGAATGCCTGTTTACCTGAGACCGAGCCGGTCGAGGCAGCGACCACGGGGAGGAAGGCGAGCAAGACGAGGATCACGACGTCGCGAAAGATCATCAGCAAGAAGTTCATGATCGCGCCGAAGAACGTCAGCAGGGACACGATCAGGTACACCCCGATGTTCTGCCCCATATCACCGACCGGAGCTGCCAGGATCTCTAGGTTCGCGTCACCGTCCGTGGCGCGGTCTAGGAGCCATGCGGCGGTGCTGTCTCCGGCGGTGAGCAGCGCGCCGATAGCTACGGCGTAGACCCCGGTGACCACGATGAGGGTCACGACCGGGGCGAAGGCGGTGATGATCTTCTTGAAGTCCATGCTGAGCAGCATCCTGCCCAGCCCGAGCAAGAACCCGATGATCGCGAAGGCCGCGATGAAGTAACCCGTATCAGCCTGGATCGAGGCCACCGCAGGGTTATCCAGGTCCGGCCCTGGTGCGTTCATCCACCAGGTCGAGATCATCTCCAAAAACGCCACAGCTCCATTGGCCAGACCTTGGGCGACCGCCTCTAAAGCGGCGGTTGCCGCACCGCCTGCGATCGCTTGGGTGCCGCCTATAAGCCCCTCAGCGATCTTGCAGGCGCCGTTATCCCATCCACACGCGGAACCTTCTTCCTCAGCGGTGGCTAGGAGAGTCATCAGGACCATTGGACCTACCTCCACTCAGTGAAGTCAGATGTGTTCGTAAGGTCGCTAAAAGGTGCCTCTCCGGGCGACAGATCCAGTCGCCAGTCGTTCGCTTCCTCGTCCCAAATCAGAGTGAAGTCATATGCTCCATCCGCCGAAAGTTCGGGGTATCCGAACCAGACGCGCACCGTCGCATCCGCATCAGAGGAATCCACGATCCGGAAACCCCGCACCAGAACGTCGTCAAAGTTCTCGGCAGACGTCTCTGGTGGATCGTCGGGAAGGGCCTGGCGGGCTCCGGGGTTGTCTACAGCGGCGTGGTACTCGCGGCTCACGACGAAGTCGAGGAACAGGCTCGGGGCGGCAAATGCTGCACCGGCTGGTGTCTGGGAGAAGCAGCGCCAGAAGCCGTCTTCCTGCACCGCTGGTCCGTGCTCTTCTGAGACGGGCAGGGCCAAACCGTTTGTTCCCTCGAAGTCTTCCCAGGTGAATTCTGGCGCTTCGGTGGGGAAGGAGTCGTCGGCGTCCATATCCTCACACCGTGAAGGAGCCTCGCCGTCCGTCTCGGCTGGCTCTTCTGGTTCTACCGGCTGCGCCGAGGGATCTGGACCTTCTGCGTTCAGTCCCTCGTCGGGCTCTTCGGCCTCATTGGAGCCCGTGGGGATCGTGAGCAGTCCCACGATCACTACGACGACCACGATCAACAGGCCCACGCCCCAGAAGATCCACGACTTCCCGCCGCCTTGCTGTTCTTTCCGTGCCATATCGGTCCCCGTTCCGTGGTGGCGTCAGTGTTCTAGATGAACACTCGGATGATCGCGGCCGCTGCCACGGCCAGGATGCACACGATGATCGAGATCACCAGACCCTTGAAGCCCTGGATCTCACGCCCTGTGAAGGAAGCGAACGCCAGGTAGCCGGCCGAGGCGAGGAAGCCGGCCAGGCCGAGCATGATCACGCCCCAGGAGATCCAGTTCAGCAACGTGGTGAACCCCTCCACCCCAGGAGGTGCCTCCGGCGAGACGTCCGGGACGATCCCCACGGGGTTCAGTCCAGTCAGTGCGGACAGGAGTTCGATCATGATCATGCGGGGTCCTCTTCTGCTTGATGATGGAACGTACGAATAATCTTCTGCAGCCGCCTCGGCGGCCTGCCGAAGTCCGGCGGATGAATCCGCCAACTCTCTACCCAGGGCAAATGAGCCCCGATAGGGACCTTGCGCAAGAGCCTCTTGACGGCGCGCTGCTGCTGATCCAGCAGCTTGGGTCCGTCATCGACCAACACCAACCCCAGGAGCCGGGACTCGTGGAGGTCTCCGGCCAGCCACTGCTGGGTGAAGTCTTCCGCTGCTTTCAGCCCCACCCAGTGGGTCCGGGCGACAACGACGACACCGAGCCTCGGTAAGGGGCGCACCCACCCAGAGGCGACCGGCCAGCCAGTACCGGCGTCGAGCGACCTCTCCCCCAGCATCGACGCCACTGTCGAGGTGCCCGCTCCCCCATGGAGTCCCACCACGGTGATTAATCGATGGTCCTCGAGGGTGACCCGTGGCCACGGCGTCGCCCCTGCCGGAGAAGGAATCGTCGCTAAGGGCTCTGGGGGTCCTTTGATGATGGTCTCGGCGCCCAAGACATCATCACGGAGGTCGCCCACGTCCTCTGGTTCGTCCTCGGGTACGTGGGTGAAGGGGTTACTGCGCTGCACCGACTCGCGTGACCTCTGCTTCCTCATGTGTGCTGCGACACCCTCACCAGCATGGGTGTTCGTACAATCGTTGGAGATGGCAACAGCCTAAAGTCATCTACTCGCGCAGTAAAGAGCACTAAAGTCTATAACGCTGTTTACGCATCTAAAGCTTTTCTATACTATAAGGAGTATGAGAGTGAATGATCCGGACTCCATTGATGAGTTACTCAAGGACTTTCCCGACCTCGCCCAGCCCAAGGAGATCGCTGATCTGCTGCGGGTGAAGCTCAACACCGTCAACCAGTGGATCCGGGATGGGCGATTGTCCTCGATCAACGCCGGCCGCCGAGTCAACAGGATCATGAAACCGAAGCTGCGGGAGTTCCTTCTCCACGCGGACGAGATCCCGGATACGGACTCCGAGAGTGATGCTGGGGCCGATACAGAGGCCGGTGTCAGTGATGACGTTGACGTAAAGGAGAAACACGCAGACTGATGGGCCGAACCACTCCTGAGAACGTGCCGGCATTCCCGCTCTACGTCATCGACTACGACGACGCGAACGAGACCGCCAAGCTCGACGGCGTTCCGGTGGAACCAGCACAAGGAGTGAACCTTGCAGAAGCGGCCACCCAGGCCGCAGCCCGCAAAGCCCAGGCCCACGGCCTCGACGCTGTACGAGTAAGAATCCGTTCCGCACTAGGCGAGGAATGGACGATGATCGTCACCGTTGATGGCGAGACCATCGACACCACCCCCACCCCTGAATCACAGCAGAAGAAACCCCTGATACGCCCCGCCACCATCCTGGTAGGAGCAGTCATCACCCTGGGTGCACTAGGAGGCGGAACCGCCCTCGCCGTGCACCTGAGCACCGATACAGACCCCGACCAGAACGCCGTGCCCGCATGGGAAACCCCCGGGGCCGGCGAGCAGATCCCCGTAGGACTGCCCGAGGGATTCACCGGACCCTCGGACTGGTCAGTAGATATCAACAGCGACACCTCAGTCACCGGGCTCGACGATGGAGGGATTATCACCGCCAACAGTGACGGAATCCTCTCGATCCGAGACCCCGAGACGGCTGAACCCGTCTGGGCCGGAACAGGTGCTCCGCAGGATCTCTCCGAGATCCACGAGAGCACCTGGACCGGGCAGCCGGTCCTCGGCTCCTACAGTCGCGGCAACCTCAACCTGTGGGCATTAGAAGAAGTCACCCCCGGTGACGCGGTAGCCCCCGAGCAAGTCCCCGTCGCCCATGAAGCCGACATCCTCTGGGAAGGCGACACCCCCTTGGTGTCCCTGGGCGATTTCATCGTGTTGGTTCCCAACGATGAAGGCGTGCTCACTGAGGTCACGATCCCCGCCGGGTCCGAGCCCGTGTCCGCAGTAGAGGGCGAAGCCGTTTCACTTGGCCCTGAAACCATCTACCGCACCGGCATAGACGGTGAAGCCACCTCTACCGACTTCACTGCCCCGGAGAGTGTTGAGGGCCCCGCGGAGACCTTCTGGACCATCGGCACCGATGCCCTCGTGCTGGCTTGGTCTGCGCCCGACTCTGAGGACTCCCCCGTGATCGCCGTCATCGACCAGGAGACCGGGGAAACGATCATCGAAGAGCCGGTCGAGCAACTGCCGAACGAGTCCGCCGAGATCACCTCTAACGGCGACTCGCAGCGCGCAGTGATCGGGACACTGGCGGTCCGCTATGACGATGATCCAAGCCTCAATGAGATCCCCGCGATTCAAGATCCCGTGATCTTTGGGAACACCCTCTATGGCAACACCACGGACGGTCCGACCCTGGTGAATCTGGGCCGACCGGACGACGGCGCGCAGCCCTACGCGACCTTCACCGACGAGGACACCGCTCCGCTCGTCGTCGCTGACGATGCCGTCTACGTGGTGGCACCCCGACTGGATCAGACCATTCTCTACCGCGCGGCCACAGAGACCCCAGGAGAGAACGCTGATGAGGTTTCCGCGGACGAGACAGACACCGAAGAGACCGCCCAGGACGAACAGGAGGATTGATGACTATTCAGATCAGCATCACCGATGACGGGACCGCGACCCTGCACGGGGAGGGAATCGAGCCCGAAACTATCGTCGCCGGCACTTACCACCAGGCCCAAGAGCAGGCCATTGACGCGCTCATTAGCCGAGCTCGCGCGTCGGGTGAGCAGCTCTACGCGGTGACCGATGAGACTCCCCCGACGACGTTGCTCATCGAGCCACGCGGCACGGTGACTCCCGTTCCTGCCGATCCGGCTCCCAACAGCGCGACGGCACCTGCTCAGGCCCAGCCCGAGCAGCCCGAGCAGCCCGCCGCTGCGCCAGCGCCGACCGAAGCTACTCCGGCCGCGCCAGTGGCCGCGAGCCCCGCGAAGCCGGCGGCAGTCACTCCCCCACCGGCCGCGCCTACCGCTGCGAGCCCTGCCGAGCAGCCCGTGAACGCCCCGGCACAGCCGGCCCCGTCACGGCCCAACCCGCTCACCGCGGATTCGTCTGCCGCGCCGGTATCGAGCCGGCGGCAGGTCCGCGAGCAGCGACAGAGCTTCCTTAACCAAGAACAGCGCGAGCAGCCAGCCACCGAGGGGTGGCGCGGATTCCTGGCGAGCATGGGTATCCGTGTTGCCCCAAGCGAGGCCGAGAAGGCCCAGCGGATCGACCGCCAGGCAGTCTCTCAGCACTGGCCCGGGCCGCGCACTATCGCCATTGTCAACGGCAAGGGTGGAGCCTCGAAGACCCCGACGACGATCCTGCTCTCAGCCGTGTTCGCCCGCTACGGCGGCGGCGGGGTGCTGGCCTACGACAACAACCAGACGCGCGGCACCCTGGGGTGGCGCACTGAACAGGGCCCGCACGATGCGACCATTCTGGATCTGCTGCCGAAGGCCACTGATCTTCTCTCCACCGGAGCCCAGTCGGCGGATCTGGCGCACTTCGTGCACCACCAGACCACCGACCGCTACGACGTGCTGCGCTCAAAGCCGGTCGCCCTGGCCGACGCGCAGCGCGTCGATGCCGGTGACGTGGACGCCATTCACCAGGTCACCAGCAAGTTCTACAGGCTGATCTTCATCGACTCCGGTAACGACGAGTCCGATCCGCTGTGGAAGCGCATGATCGACCTTTCCGACCAACTCGTGGTGGCCACCACCACCAAGGACGAGCACGCCGAGGCCGGCGCCCTTCTGCTGGAAGCTCTGGCAGACCGCGACGAGCGCTCCGCCGCCCTGGCCGATGAGGCCGTGGTGATCGTCTCGGAATCCAACGATTCCGCCAAGGCCACCGAAGCCGCCGAGGTCCGCGACGGATTCAGCAAGCTCGCCCGCGAAGCGGTCTCGATCCCCTATGACCCGGCAATGGTCGATGGAGTGCTGCACTACGACGCGCTGCGCGGCTCCACACAGCGCGCATGGCTGCGCGCAGCCGCAGCCGTCGCCCGAGGACTCTAGCCGCCATGCACCCGTTCTGGTTCGTCGGACTTATCTGCTGGATCGTCGGACTTGGAACGCTCTACGGCGCGATTGCGGCCTCTAACCGCTGGGGAAGGTTCAGGACAGCAATCCTCTGTACAGGGTTTGCCTTGTTCTTCGCCTCCGCAGCGGCCGGGTTCGTCTTCTGGTTCATCGCCAACAACTCCTAACCACTCCCAACCAGGAAAGGAACTGCTCGTGACTGGCCCCGTCAGATTCGCAGAACAGCGCACTGGTGGCCGGTCACGCCACATGTCCCAGGGAGCCCAGGGCGGAAAGAAAAGTCCCGACACGCTGAAACAGTTTCATAGATCTGCGGCGCTTATGGGATTGACTGGGGAGCACGGTTAAAGGAGGAAATGATGCCGCAGATCAGCAAGGGTCAACGGACCCAAGTGAGCGCGCGTATTGAGCAGCCTTACTTTGAGAAGTTGGACAGGTACCTGTCTCTCACTGGCGAATCCAAGAACGACTTCGTCAGGGAGCTCATCATTGAACGGCTCAACCGAGTCGACCTCGAAAGCCTCGAGAGAAACCAGGAGCCACTTCCCTTGACCGCATAAACGAAGAAGCGCCCACCTAATGGTGAGCGCTTCCCCAAGACTTTTCAGAACCGCTCTAGTTTGCCGACCGGACGGTTCTGAATCCAATCCCCTGAGGAGATCGAACCGATGACTCCCGTGCATGGGAGGCACCTTTTGTGCTTCCTACTGTAGCACCGCGCGCCCAAACGCCCCAGAGACCACGCAACAACACGGCGTTTCGTGCTGCCTTCCGCGCCTCATTCCTCGGCAACATGGCCACCGCCTGGGCTCGCGCGTCCCCGACTAAAACCGCACCATCAGTGCGGGTCAGCGCCTCCGACCTGGCTGAGTTCGAGTTCTACACGCCCTCACGGTCAGCCGGGTCCGTCTTGGTGATCGACGTTGACCGGCCCGAGGCCGTCCTAGATATTTTCGACACGATCCCGGCCGAGATCCGTCCCTCTTGGATCGTGGAGACCCGCAAAGGCGCACAAGCCGGCTGGATGATCGACACCGTTGATCTGCGATCGACTGCCCGTGAGCGCCCCGTCGCCTACGCCCGCGCTATCGGCGCAGCACTGCGCGCCGCGCTGGCCGGCGACGAAGCGGTAGACCCGTTGACCCCGGTGCGCGTGCGCAACCCCACCTACACTCGCGCGGAGCTACGCGCGTCAGCCACTCCCCCGGTGTACGGGCTCAAGCAGCTCCACCAGGGACTCAAAACGGCGGACCTGTGGCCCGAGGGGAAGCGGTTCACCGGCCGCAGCGCGACCAAGCAGGCGCACAGTGCGATCGCGGCCGCGATCGACACCGGAAACCGGAACCAAACCGTGTTCGACCTCGCCCGCCATGCCGCCTACGCCGGGGAGGATTTCGAGGCCGTGGCCTGGGCGATCAACGATGCCGCCCCCGAGCCAATGGGCGCGGGCGAGGTGCGCGGGATCATCCGCAGCATTACCCGATACATGGCTAACTCCCGTGGCCACCGCGCAGGCGTGGCTATGCCCTCGCAGATGCGTGAGGCGCTCTCAGAGATGGGCCGACGTGGAGGGCTGGCCAACACGGCCGCGCAGCGCGCCGCCCGCGCGCTTGGCCCAAGCGCGTCCGCAAAGGCCCGCAAACCCCGCACGGACACCAAAGCCCGCACGGCCCAAAAGATGCGCGCACAGGGCCACTCCGTGGCCGCTATCGGCCAGAAACTCGCCGCCTCACCGGCCACGGTGTACCGGTGGCTGCGCCGCCATGTGCAGCATCAGTGCCGATTCTCATCAGTGGAGCATCAGGTGGTCCGCAGACCCCGGCCCCAGCTCCCCGGCACTCTCGACCCCACTTCCGCCGGTTGCGCCGGCGTCGGCCTCCCTGCGAGATCTCTCCCCACGGGCCCGACTCCCCTCCCCCGACAGGCTCAGGACCATCCTGCGGTCCACGCAGCGGCTAACCGCCCCGCCTCCGGGTGCACCTCCATCACAGCATCGGGAAGCCCTGCCCGGTACGACGCCCGGATACAGCCCCGCGTGGCCAATTCATGCAGAGCCGTCTTCAACTCGGCTGCTGTGAGCCCTGCATTGCTCAGGCTCCACAACGTAATCGGCAAAGGGCTCTGTCCAATGCGCTTGAGTACGGCCAATAACGCCGCGTACTCCCCTGGTGCTGGTGCATCCTGATCCATCTGCGTCACCGTCATCTGCTCCCACGTCCTTGTTGGTTCTCGGTGTCCTATTTCGCGTGCACGATGGGCAGCTCATCCCACTGGGTGGTGTACCTCGGGCTGCGCATCTCACGCTTCATCTCCCACGCTTGCCCGACCTTGAGACCCGCAGCGCCCAGCCCTATCGAGGGCTGACTCCACTTGCTCTTGATCGACTCAATCAGCGGAGCGATATTGCGGTCCTCGTGAGCATCAGCGAACAGATCAAACGTCGCGGCCTGGCCTGGCTCTTCAAGATCTGTGAGCCCAATACCGGCCTTGGCGTACCTGGTGCCCTCCGTGAGCTTCGGCAGGAGCGCTTTAACCTCGCGAGTCAGGGTCACCGGATCAGCCGTGGCCGAGGCCAGGCGTACGGTCACGGTGGGTTCATTGCCGGCATCGCTGCTGTAGGCACTGGTCTTGGCCCACACCGTGAGGGTGCGGGCTTCACGGTGATTGCGCCGCAACCGCTCCGAGGCCCGCTGCGCATACACACTGAGCACCTGGGCCATTTCAGCCTTCGTGGTGACCGGCTCAGAGAAGGACCGAGAGACGATCAACTGCCCCTTGACCTCTGTCTCCTCTTCAAAAGGAAGACACGGTGTGCCGCGCAGCTCCAAACACAGCCGCATAATCACCACGCTAAAGCGGTCACGCAGCATCACCGGGTCTGCATCCCGGAAATCCTTCACCGAGTACATGCCCCGCCCGATGAGCCGCTTCGCCATCCGGCCACCAATCCCCCAGACCTCATCGACTGGAAGGTTCGAAAGCAACTGTTCCCGGTGCGCTTCTGGCACGGCCTCCCACACACAAACCCCGCCCAGGTGATCAAGCTTCTTGGCAGCACGGTTACTCAGTTTCGCCAGCGTCTTCGAGGCTCCGACACCCACGCAGACAGGGAGTCCGAGATGCTTCCACACGCGCTCCTTGACCATCTTCGCCCAGGTCAGCAACTCAGTCGGTGTGCCGGTGAGCTTTACGAACGCTTCATCGATGGAGTACTTCTGCACCTGAGAGGCACACTCGCCCAGGACCCCAACGAATCGGTCAGACATTTGCCCGTACAACTCATAGTTCGAGGACTTCGCGACCAAGCCCAACTGGTCAGCCGTCTCCGAGAGCTTGAACCAGGGCTGGCCCATCGTGACCCCGAGTGCCTTAGCTTCCTTACTCAGAGCAATCACGCAGCCGTCATTGTTCGAGAGCACGATGACCGGCCGACCCCGCAGGGTGGGATCAAAGACCCGCTCGGCCGAGACGTAGAACGAGTTCACATCGATCAGAGCGATGTACTCCCGCGCCTCCGACCCGGCGGGCATCGAGGCGGTGTCTAGAGGTTGTGGATGCACTTGATGACCACTCCCCAGATATCGAGTTCAGAGAGCCCCTGGACGTGAATCGAGGGATAGGAAGGGTTCTCCGCTTGGAGCACCACTCCCCCGTTGATCAGCCTCAGCCGCTTCACGGTCATTTCGCCGTCGAGGATAGCGACCACCACGGACATGTCCCGCGCTGTGCGTGAGCGGTCCACGATCAGTTCATCCCCATGGCTGATCCCGGCGCCCTCCATCGAGTCGCCTGCCACTCGGACGAGAAAGGTGCTGTTGAGATCCCGGATCAAGTGCTCGGTGAGGTTGATCGGCGCAGTTTGGTAGTCCTGGGCCGGAGACGGGAAGCCCGCCGCGACGGACCCCGGGGCCTGGTGCAGCCCTTGGGTCAGGTCGGCCTCATCGAGACTCTGGATCTGGTCGATACGCATGGGAGCCTCAGTATCTATCGAACATACATTCGATAGCAATATGCGCCTAACGTAATACCAAAATACCGGACGCGGTATAAACAGGAAGGTTGTAGTACCGATATAAGTGTATACCGGAATACCGGGAACGGTATTACGGTCGATAATCGACTAGCGGCGTCTTGCCCGCGCCACCACTCAATGCTGTAGTGCCTAAATACCGGGAGCGGTAATTATGCGTATAAAGAAAATCGCTTATAAGGTAATGCCGGGGTACCGTAATAACGAGAGCGGGTTGGTTAGCCAGACCGGCATCCTGGTATGGCGATCATTGGTGTGTCGTTGCGGCGGTATCCCGGTATCCCGGTAATACTGGCAGTACCGAAGTACCGCGACAGGGAAGAGCTAGATGCGCATTGCGATTGTGAACAGTAAGGGCGGGGTAGGGAAGACCACGACTGCCATCTACCTCGCTACCGCTGCAGCGCGCGATGGCAGGCATGTCGAGTTATGGGACGCAGATATCCAAGGGTCGGCTACCGAATGGGCCTCTCGCGCACAGGATGAAGGAGAGCCGTTGGAGTTCGAAGTCCACTCGGTGTCGCTGCCAAAGCTTCGCCGCAAAGAGACAAGCACTGCATGGGTCTTCGTTGACACTCCACCGGGTCAAGCAGAAGTTATGCAGGCCGCGGTCGACTTCGCTGACTTTGTCATCGTTCCTGTCATGCCAGAACCCATGGGGCTTGATCGCGCATATGCAACTCTCGATGGGTTGGCTCACGGAAAAGATGCTGCCCTGCTCTTGGGGGCTGTCGATAACCGAGAGAAGCTCACCTTGACTACTCGCGATGTCCTTGCGGATGATGCCGCCCCACCGAAGTTCAGCACAGAAATTCGGCGACGAACTGCGATCTCGCAGAACACCTATTCCCGCCCACACAAGCTCTACGGATACGAGACCGTGTACAAGGAACTGAAGGAGATTGCCGGTGAGTGACATGAAATCAAAGCTGGCCAACAGGCGGGCGCAGCAGCAGGCTTCGGAGCCGAAGCCGACCTTTGTGCAGACGCAGGGGAGTGCTGAGCAGACGAAGCGAACGTCATACGACCTGCCGGTCTCTGTGCACCGTCGTCTCAAGCTTGCTGCCGCAGAATCAGACCGGACCCAGGTTTCGATTCTCATCGAAGCGCTTGAAGCTTGGCACGCGAAGCAGGCCTAAATACCGGAACCGGTATTTAGGCCTGCTATTTCTTCACCTCGGATAGTAGAGACAAAGCAGCGACGTTAGTGCGACAATAGGTTGCACTAGACCTGTAGGAGGTGGCCACGATGAGTGAGACCATGCGTACGCACTCAGCAGCAGAGTTCCCAGTCAGGGACATCTCAGAGATCGTCCAAGAACTAACAGATGTCTTCGGGTCCTCGTTGCTGTCCTTCATCATGGACGTCGAGCCCCGGTCTTTGCAGCGGTGGGCTGGCGGTCACGGCATCCGGTATGACTCAGAGAAGAGGGTCCGCGACCTCGATACCGTGTTCACGTTCTTGCGGCACAAGGAAGAGCCGGCCACGATCCGGGCCTGGTTCATGGGGATGAACCCCCAGCTCGATGATGCCTCCCCGGCTGAAGCGATCCGCGAGGGCTCGGCCCGGGACGTCATGGCCGCAGCACGCGCGTATCTCAATGCTGCCTGATCCCCTGGAACCGCCTGCCATCACGGATCTTCACGACAAGCGGCTCTTTCGCGTCGCTCGAGCGGAGAACCCCTTCTACTGGTCTGAGATCTCCGCCGAAGACAGCCCACGCAAACACGCCGGGAACCGCTTCGATGTCCCCGGCCATGGTGTGCTTTATTTCGCGAGCTCCTTGGAAGGCGCTTACGCGGAGACTCTGGCCCGGTTCCGTCCATCCCCCGCCATCAGGAAGCACGTGGCAGAACAAGATCCGCATTTCATGATGGTCGGGGGAGTACCTCGTGATGGGCGAGATAAGCGCACCATCGCAGAAGCAATCTTGAGAGACCCGCTGCCCTTCCTGGATGTGGAAAGCCCGCACACCCATGAGGTGCTCACCACCGCGCTGGCCACAGAACTTGTTGACCTGGGAGAGGGAGTCATTGATGTGGCCAGCGTCCGCGGACGCAACCGACTGCTCACCCGCGCGATTGCCTCGTGGGCCTTCGACCAACGAGACGCAGCGGGTCACCCCATCTATGGGGGTCTGCGGTATCTCTCCCGCGTAGATACCCGGTTCGAATGCTGGGCGGTATTCGCCGGGGCAGAGTTCCGGGAAACGAAAACCAGCCCCATCGACCCCACAGCGTCCGAGCTGGTGTCTATCGCGGAGCTCTATAAGCTCCGCGTCTTCTAGCCTCCACCGTCAGTGCGTCACCGCAGCGCCCGTGTCGGAGTGTGGGGGAGCAGCTAAGGGGTAAAACGACGTGGGGTCTGGCAGGAGCTGAAAGCTCCTGTCAGACCCCACGTGCGTCACCGGCTTGTGCTGGTGGGTGGTTATCGTTTCTTCGCGTTGCGGTAGGCCTCGACGATGTCGCGGTGCAGCCGACCCCGTGAGGAGACCTGGTGGCCGTTCTTCACCGCCCACTCACGGATCTGACGTGCCTCATTCTGCGGGGATGGCGGGGCGATCGCGCGGCCTTTGCGAATGTACTTCTTCAGCGTTTCCCGCAGCTCTTTGGCGTGGTCATCGCTGAGATCGATCTCGTAGAACCGAGCGTCGAGTCCAAACGTGACGGTCTCTTTAGCTTCGCTGCCATCGAGATCATCCACCAAAACCACTTCTACCTTCTGCGCCATCTCAAACCACCTCACTGTCTCGCCGAGGACGACGGTCTTAGACCTTGTCCATCGGATCTCATACTGCGGGGGAACGGTCCCGCAGATGATCTATCTAATCTCAAGTACTTAAGGAATCACAATCCACCCTGACCTGGCGAATGGTCAGCAAACTGCCAGCTAAAAATATGGTTCAGAAATGCAATGAGATGACGATCGTCTAGTCACCACCACGGTCCGATTGACGCACGACAGGTCGGGTCGACGTCGCGCTTTGCCGCAGTTGGCGCAATTCGAGAACTTCGTCACGCATTGGTGGCTCTTGGTGTGGGATGGCAATGACCTGTGACTCATCTTCGTAGACGATCCGACCAGGGTCGGTGGTCGTTCGGCGCACGCACGCGACGCCGTGTGACGCGAGGATAGCCAGATAGGCGGGGACTCGGTCCATGAGGTGTGTGGCCTCTTCCTTGAACCAAGCGACCGCACCAGGATTGATGGCACGGTCATAGATGGTGGGGTCAAGATGGCTGGGGTTCGGGTAAGCCGCGTTGAACCAGTCGTTCGTCGTTCGCCACTGTTGATGTTGTGTGGGTGAGAGTCTCCCCTCGTGGGCCAGGCCGTTCATCAGGACGAAGACGCCTAGTCGGGTGCCGTGCCTGTTCGCGGTGGGGGACTCAAACCGAACGTACATCCGGCCACCTTAGCCACCTAGCCAGCTCCACAGTGGGATTCAAGTCCCCGGTTTCCATCCAGTCGCAGCTGATCGTCACCACGCCCCAGTGTGCGCCGGACAGACTGGCGACATACGGGGTAGTCGTCGTTGAACCCTGAGGGCGAAGCGTCCTCAGGCTGTCTCAGCAACCATTAGGTTTCCGAGACATGCGTGGAGTGTCGACGCGGAGTTATTCGGGAGAGCCTTTCGTGAGAATCTCGCGCATCTGGCGCGTGTAGGTCTCTAGCGCACCCCTACCAGAGGTACTCAATGCTAGATAAGTGACGGGGGAGCGGCCCTCATATGTTTTAGTGACCTCGACGTATCGAGCGTTCTCTAACTTGTGGATGTGAGTGGAGAGGTTGCCGGCGGTCATAGAGAGTTCCTTCTGCAACCGGGTGAACGCCAGTGAGTCTCCGACGGGTAGTTGGGCTAGTGTCGCTGCGATCTGCAGCCGCGCGGGAGTGTGGATGACCGGATCGAGTGTGCTCATGCGGTCCTCGACGTGGTGCGACCGCGAAGAGCGTGCAGCACCAGGGAGGTGAAGAGCATGGCTCCACCGCCGGCGAAGCCCATCACCGCGTAGGCGGTCGGCATCTCCACAAACAGCGACAACAGCAGAGATCCCATGATCCAGGCGCCCAGCACGAACTGTGCTCTGGATCGATAGATCGCGGCTCCTGCCATGTAGAGGATCGCCACGACCATGACCGGCAGGCCGAACGACACCGGGGCTGTGATGGAGGCATCGAGGTCGGAGGCGGCGAGTCTGTTGTTGATCACGAAGACTGCGATGAAGCTGATGATCCACGCACCGCCGTACATGGAACCGCTGGTGGCGCTGGGTCCTCTGATGCCTGCGGTGCGACGGCCGAGGTGAATGGCGGTAAAGAGTGCAGCTGAGATGAGCAACGCCATGAACACCGCAAAGGCCCAGAACGAAATTGTTCCGTCTGCATCAGAGGTCAGCCACAAGAGGATGTACCCGATGAGCCAGCTGGAGCCCCAGGCCACCAGTATCTGACGGTCATCGGGTTGAAGACGGTCCCGGACCATCGAAGCCCCTTGGTCAAGAATTCTCAGACTCTCCGCAGGGTCCATCACGTCTTCTCGTGAGGCATCATTCCGGGTCTCATTCTGCTCAGCCACGGTGTCGCTCCTTAGCGGTTTGCAGTGCAAAGTACTTTGTTAACGTAGCAGAACGAGAGGCATGGGGAACCCATGGAGAACAGAAGAGATGCAAGACGTGGTCCGGGGAACTGATGGAATCCACTCGACGTCGCACGCTACAAGAGTGGATGAACATCAGCTGTCGGTACGGCAGACCTCTCGGTCCCGTAGGGTCAACGAATGGAGTTCACCTTATCCATCTGGATGCTTATGCCGCTGGCGATCGTAGGTTTCGCCGTCTATCTTTTGCTGAATCGCGAGAAAGTCAGCGAAAGGAATAGGCGGATCGAAGAGCGCTTCAAGATTCCTCAGTTCATGCGCTCGAGTCACCGTGATCCAGACGGTCGTCTTTATCAGCTTGCTGCTGTGGGCATGATCGTGATTGCCGTGTTCCAAGTTTTTGCTCTCGGTACCGGTCTGATTGAAACGTAGCGAATTCGCTCGCGTGTGCCGGCGATACCTCCACGCACTCCAGTTGAGCTTCAAGGGCCCAGGCATTGGGAAGCTCAGTGTTGTTAAGCATGAGGTTCTGAGGCGCGGACACGGAACGAGCCCCCTGTGATGGGGATATGACGGTCAAATAGTGTTGCCTGGATCAACCTTCGAGTTCCGATACGTGTAGTTGATCGCGACTTGGTACAAGACTCCGAATGCGCCAGTCGCCAGTAATGCCCAACCGTCCATACGACCGGATATGACTAGGTACACCCCTGCGGCGACTAATACCGCACAGAAAACTAACACCAGCCATCGCAAGCGATACGCGATAGTTAATTGCACGGTCGCTCCTGTCTCTCTCGGTGATGGGGATACACGTCTGCACAGTATCAACGAGAGAATTTCTGAGTTCTGCATTGCAGCACCACGTGGATTAAGACAAGAGAGGCCCCCACTGAGGGGTTTACCTGTTCGGATTTGCGATTGCAGACCGGCAACGCGGGAAGCCGGCCGAGAAGAACGTTCTTCGCGTGACGCCGATCGTCTTCCTCACGCTCGTCGCTATGGGCACCGCAGTCTTCGTAATGCTTGTAGTGTCCAGCTAATCAAGCCGCAGCGGTGACTGCCACTCTTCGCTTCAACTGCCCCGGGCGATGCCTCGATAACCAGTAGCTTTATAAGACACTCAGCCGGAATGCTGCTGAGTGCTTACAGCTCCGCGTGAATCCGGCACTCGCTATGTCTCGTTAACTTGTCTCGGCGTGATTCGTCTCAGAACTACTCTGTCCACACGTTTGTGAGGCATTCTTGTCCTATGAGGCTTTTGGGGTACACACGGGTTAGCACCGCGAGTCAGGATTCGCAGCTGCAGGTCGATGCGTTGCTGGGGGAGGGGGTGCAACGTCGGGATGTGTTCTTCGATGTGACCTCTGGATCGAAGACCGCGGTTTCTCGTCCAGGGATGAAAAGGCTGCTGGAGTATGCCGAGTCTGGGGACACTGTGGTGGTCTGGCGAGTTGACCGGTTGGGCCGGTCGTTGATTGATGTGCTGAACACTGTGAATCTTCTCCGGGATAGGGGAGTGGCGGTGAAGTCCATCAGTGACGGTATCGATCCTGCGACCTCAACGGGCCGGCTCATGTTGAACATGCTGGCAACCTTGGCGGAGTACGAACGCGAGCTCATCACCGAGCGAGTCAATGCCGGCATCGCGGCTGCGAAGCAAAGTGGCACACGCTTTGGCCGACCCCCGACAGATCCAGTGGAGACCGCAGAGAAGCTGCGGGTGGTTCAAGATGCTCGCGCTCGAGGGCGAACTGCGACAGAGGCAGCGAAGCTGGTCGGGTGGAGCAGGGCGACCTTCTATCGACACCAAAGTACTGGGAGCCAGATGTAGTAGTTCTGGTTGACCAGAGGTAGCAGGCCAACATGGGTATTCGGACAGGCCCCACGCGTCTCGGCCCCGGGAACCGAGATGCGCGGCTACGAGCCTTGTTGCCATTCGCGACTGATGGAGCCCCAGTCAACCTCCCTCGTTACCTTTTCACCTGAGTCAGATTTTCCGGTCCAGACATTCCAATAATCAGGATCGTCTGATCTTGGACGATGCTGACGTGCGAGGTTTCTTATCTCTACGGCGACAGGTAGCTCCGACGCCCAACCGAGAAGGACTGCGTTCCGGGAAGGTAGTGAAGGGAGATCGCGTAGAAGGCCTCGCATATTGTCCGGCACTAGTCGGTGCACAAGGTCTTGGTCTGTGTGGTTGCTGAGACGATGCAGGAGGAACGTATTGCACTGTGACAGCACCGTTGGGGAGAGTTCGCTGGGACGTTGAGAAGACAGGATCAGTCCTAGGCCGAACTTGCGACCTTCTCGCGCAATCTTCTCGAACGTGTGCGAACAAGTTTCCTGCGCCGATTTAACTTCGTTATCCGAGATGTAGCGCTTAATGAAGGTGTGCGCCTCTTCCATGACCAGCACGGTTGGGAGGGTGTTGCCGGCCTGAGCTTTTCGATACCGCTGTAATGCCTCGAGAACTAAACGCGCGATCACGGAGGTCACGATATGCACGACCTCGGTTGGCACCAGTGACAAATCGATCACCGTCACGCCTGGACCTGAGTGGTCACCGAGGTTGGTCTCGAGCCAGGCTTGTAAGTCGAGCTGGTTCGTGTCCCCGATGACCGGTTGAAGCCTTGAATCCGCAAGTAAGGTCCGCACCCGCATGAGCAGTGTCTCTACATACTCTGTGACGCCAAGGAGTTCCGCATGGGCTTCAAGGCTCTTCACGAATTGGTCACCAGTGAAATGGCGAGGGACGTCTGCGTCTATCGGCCGCGTCTCAGTATCTGATCCACCGAAGGCGTGATGGGCAGTGCGAATCTTCTCTAGGAGTGTTCTTGTCTCTGGGAGGCTGGCATCGTATGTAGGGTACTGGCCAGATCGAGCGTCAATTAGTTGCTGGAAATACTGAGACATGTCATTGAGACACTGACTTTCGTGAGGCGTGAATGTCCGATCGTCAATGAATCCTTTACGAAGATTAATAAGCTTCTCAGTAAAATTCTTGGGTCTAGGGAACTCTCCCCAGGGACTGCCTCTTTTGTACTCAACATGAATCGTGGATTCGACGGTGCGCAGATATCTGCGCATCGCGTGACTGGGGGAGGGCTCAGCATCCAGTTGCCCATCTCGCAGTGCACGCAGTGCATGAGTTAGCACTGGACGTTGCGTCTTTGGGGTCGCCTGTGTGAAGGACGCCCACTCCTCCGTGTTCCACAACCATAAGGGGACGCTCAGCTGATCAGAGTCGCCGTCAGCTGCAACCGATAGGACCTTGGCGTTTAGATCCTTGAACGTCTGAGAGTACTCACCGTTCGGGTCAAGAACGATAAACCGTGCATTTGGTTGACTCTTCTCCTCCGGGCCTCGCTGTGCCGCGGCTGCTTCGAGAGACCAACGGATGAGGCCGGCAACGGAACAAGATTTCCCGCTACCCGTACTACCAAGTACGGCTAGGTGTCGTCCGAAGATACGGTCGGGATCTACGGTGACTTCTGCGTCAGCAGCCAACGGGCTCGTACCAATGTTGACCCGTCTTCGGTCACCGGATTCGACTATCGCTTTTAGTTGAGCGGTGGTCGGAAGAAGCACCGGATCCCCAACGGTAGGGAATGCACGGATACCTCTGCTGAACTTGAAGCGTTTTATACCATCCGACGAAACTGTCAGAGCAAGAACGCCAACCGGGCTGAGGCTCAGCTTTCGCATCGGGTAAGGGACATCGACCAATCCAAAGTCGCGCGCGCCCTTTCGCTGGGGGTGGGGAGTTCGTTCAACCGTGATCCACTCGATCTGTCCTACTGTGAAACCACCCTCGATAGGTACGAGGACATAGGCATTGACACGAGGAAACGAGCTGGGTGTTCCTGTGTTGATCGCCGTCGCGTCGGGTGCCTGAATATCAAGCATGACTTCAATTTTGTCGGGCGACACAAACTCAATATGGCCAACTTGAAGAGAGTCCGCGAACGCCATTGGAGTGACACTCACTTCGACTCCTCGTTTTCGCGATGATTATTGATGCCAAGGTGGCTGGGTTCTCCGTGTCTCTGTCGTATTAACTCCCCCATACGCCGGCTTGCCAGATCGATCGACGGTTTCGGGAGGTAGTGGGTGGTTAAAGTCTCTAAGTCTGCTAGTTCCGGTCCTATGAGTAGAGACATCTGCGACTTGTGACCCCATGAGTTGAAAGCGTCCTGGATGCGACCAAGCTCATCTCCGTACGAGATGACCACCAGATGTGTGGAGGGGATCGTGAGGGCGTCCTGAAGTACTCGATTAATGTGTTCGTCTCCGAAGCTGTATCCGTAGGTGACGGTGACGGCATTGGGCCGAACTACTGCAGCAGCGAGATCGCGGAACAATTCAACGTAGGGGAAGTCCGCTGTTTCTCGGTCTTTGCTTGCGTTGGGATAGATCATCAGTCGTTGGAACTCGGCGTCAGAATACCCTGGCACTGCGAGGTAAGGATCTAAGCGGGAAGCCCCAAACGGGAGGCCAACTTTTCGTATGGAATCCTTGGTCTCAATCCAATCTAGAGAGCCATGTAGCTTGGTGAAGCGAGCAACTCCTTCGACAAAACGCGGTTCTCCCCTGATGCCGGGAGGGTTGTAGTGGAGGTCTAGATCGACTCGGGAAGATCTGAAGATAGGAGATATGGTCCCAACAAAACGGTCAATGAGGTGTAGCCCAGCGAGTTCGGCTCCGACTTCTACTAAGCGATCGTAGTTAGTGGTGAAGAGGCCGAGGCGATCCCGAGTTCCAGTTCGGCTGCAGAAGCTCATTAGGAAGGATGCCAGAGTCGTGAATGCTTCCTCCCGTGTAACATGATCAGCTAGTGCTAGATTTCGTTCACCTTCCAGAATCGAATTAGCAAACATTTCCAGGACGCTCGATATTTCAGATCCTAGGTCGTCGGCGGCATCGTCTTTTAGAATCTCTAAACCGCGAAAGAGCTGATTTGCTGTACGTATCTCATCCTCTATATTGGACGCACTCCGTCCTGCGGCCTTAGCCGATGTCTCTGCGGCATCGGCGATCTGTTCGCTGAATGACTCAAATTTTCCTGCGCTCATACTCGCGGGAGAGTGTGCTCCGGCTATCTGGTGGATGCCTCGGGTGAGTCCTGATCCGATCAGAAGGTTTAAGTGGTCAGCTTGAACTAGAGACGTTAACCAGGGCTCGATTCGTGAGCGTAGTACTGCCCTGCCAAAATCCTCACCAACCCAATTCGGTTGGCCCGGAGACGTTATTCGCGCTTCGCCTTCGTTCATAGTGAACCGAACGGGTTCGGCATCCTCGCGCACCTTTAGGGTGTTCTCAGGTGACGTGCTACTAGTTTCTGCGGTCATGGCAGGTCCTGTCCTCGGTTTGGTCCGGGATGCCGCCGGCGCCCTGACACTAACCACGTGTAGGCATTTGTCAGTCCGACCCTCCCACTCTATGCAGTGCGCCTCACTTTACGGGCAACTTCAGACAGGTAAACGTATCCGCCTGGACTCCTGTTCTTTCAACGGCTCGTACACAGCTAAGAAGGTGCCGCCCGGAAAGTCTCAGGTGTTGCCTCTGTCCGGATCCTTCGAAACGGCATGGATCCGCAAGAGTGGAGGCAAGGATCAACGGGGAGTACCTGATTTTCTGAGTATCGCGGTGTTTCATTTGAGTCCCCTTGACCGTGCTCTTATTCGGGCGGGTTAAACGTTCTCCTCGCGGCGCGAGTCTGCAGGAGCTTGGTTGAGGGTGGGGGAGTGCCCGGTGAACGACCGGCTTACGGGCGCGAAAGTCAGCACTACTTAGACTCGGTCGTATGGCCAACGAAACGAGCAGAGAAGCGTACTCACGTAGATCGACGGAGTACATCGAACTCCTGGGATCAATGGCCGCCGTACACCCCGCGGACCGCCAGCTTGTCTCTACTTGGGCCCGCGACGCCGGTGATGTGATTGACGTCGGATGCGGTCCGGGTCACTGGACGAACTTTTTGGCCGATCAAGGAACTTCTATCCGCGGAATCGACTTGGTCCCCGAGTTCATCGAGCATGCCCGGCATGCATATCCGGCCACGGACTTCACCGCCGGTAGCCTCGACTCCCTCAATGCCGACCCGGGTTCAGTCGGCGGAATTCTCTCCTGGTACTCCCTCATCCACTATGAGCCCGAAGCCATCCAAGTCCCCTTGCTGGAGTTCAGCCGGGTTCTCAAGCCAGGAGGCACGCTGCTGGTTGGCTTTTTCGAGGGCCCGACGGTGGAGAAATTCGCCCATGCTGTCACGCCAGCGTATTGGTGGCCTATCGATGATTTTTGCACTGAGTTGAATGCGGCCGGCTTCGATGTGGTCGAATCCCATGTCCGAAAGACTGCCGGTCAGCGACCTCATGCAGCGATCGCCGCGCGTTGCTGAATGCCCTCTGAGGGATCCCTCATCGTGCACGCATTTTTGGAGTGGTTCGTCACGGGTGAGCAACCCCTCGGCGGGCGAACTGTGAAGGCATCTCCTGATCAAAGGCCTTTACGCGCCGTCACTCCGGCGTAGCCTCGACCACAACGGACCAAGCTCCCGACTCAGACGCCCCGTAACCCTGCCCCTCTACTGCGTTGACGTCCCCGAGGTCCATAGAAGATAGGTCGAGCTCGTGGGGACTGTCGTCACACTCGTAGGAATCTCCGTCAAAGCCTTGGGCGCCACCGACTTTCTCAAGATCGAGGCGCAGATGCATCGATCCTGAACCGAAGCAGGAGAAGCTGATCGTCCGAACCTCGTGGGAATCCGCGTAGTCGATCCGAATACCCTCGCCTTCCCTGTACGGAGCGCCGGCCGTCTCGCGCGCCGACATCATCCCGTGGCTCTCAGGAAGCGAATCAACTGTGTCAATCTGCCCCTGGAGCCAGGCGTCAATCTCCGGCGTCGCGGTCGATGATTGATCGCCGCATGCGACAAGAGAGGAGAGGAGCAGCACACCGGCGGAGACAGAAGCGAAGTGGCGCATCATCACAGACTACGACGAAGGGGCAGCATCCAGTTCTGCTCGAACATTCGTGGCCGATGAAGGATCGGCTACCGCGCAGGCCTCACGGCTTCTGCATCGAGCGAGAACAGATCCTGCGCATAGTCCCGGATGGCGGGTTCATACCTGTGGAGTTCAGGGTCGTCCAAGCGGTCCGACAGAAGAGTAAGCAGGCTTGCAACAGCAGTCGCGGCTCGCCCGGCAGCGTGGAGCGTGAGCGACTCGAAGACTGCCAGAGCTGCGGATTCAGGAAACTCGCTACGTGCTCGGGAAAAGACCGCACTCGAGTCCTCAAACCTGCCAAGGTTGCGCAAGGTGCTGCCGTATTGCAGGTAGCAACGGCGACGAATTTCCCCAGTGAGCCCCTCCGCCATTGCATCTTCATACAACCCGAGTGCGGTGGCTTCCTCCCCGGCAGTGTCGTAGGCGCCTCCTAGCTCGTAGAACACCCTGGGGTTGTTGGGATACTGCTCGTAAATGGGTAACAGAGCCTGAAGAGTAGGCGTCATGTTTTCTCGGTCTCGTGCGGCAAGGATGGCGTCGAGTTGGGCGTTGAGGGTTTTTGTCATGCTCGGAGTCTCCTGAAAGGTCTGACGAGTCCCTTCGACCGTACCGAAACCTTATCGGGCTGGTTCGCTTCTCTATAGATCGGTGACCACAATGAGCCCGCTGAGGGGTCGGCTTGCGGGCGCTCAAACTCCAGTGGAGGGCCGGATGCACGCTGAGGGACCGGCTTACGGGCAGGTTAAGTGGGCGCGCTGCACTACGTGTTCGGACTGGAGTCACCCGTCTTGCGCCTCATCCTTGACTTTCCAGGCTGGAAAAACTAGATTTTCTGCAACGGAAAGAGAGGGTGTTATGACGAGTGACGACTCACGGTCCACAGAGTTCAACCCGACTCGGGCACTGGCAGACGCCGACGGTGCTTCCAGGTCTATGGTGGAGTCTACGGACGCGCCACGGGGATTCATGGTCGTCTTCGTCGCGCTTGTCGCGACCTTCGCTGCGCTTGTCAACACGGTTCCGTGGTTGGTGATTCTTAGTCTGGGTGCACTCTCGGTGCCATTGTTCCTCTGGTATCACCTAGTTATGAGGAAGCGGCCCAAACGACGCCCTGTGCTCGAACGCTCGAGGCCGTATATGGGGTATTTCCTGTTGTTCTACTTGGTCCTGTTCTTGAGCGGATACTGGGTGCCGGATTCGTGGGGGGAGGTTGCTGCGAAGTGGCTGGTGGTCTTCGCACTCGCCTGGACTTTCATCTCGCTCGCACGTCGGGCAGAGCTGAAGAATCGACTCAAGGACGCCCATGAAAGCTGCGTCTAGACAGGTTCAGTTCGACGAATTGATCCATGCCCCGATTCGTCTGCGTATCTGCGCGAGTCTGGCACCTCTGCAGTGGGCCGAGTTCGCACAGTTACGGGACGCGCTTGAGGTCGCAGATTCAGTATTGAGCAAACACCTCAAGCAACTCTCCGAAGCCGGGTACGTGGAGGTAGAGAGGTTTTCCAAAGGTGGACGCAGCCACGTCCGAGTGGCACTGACTAGAAATGGTCGGAAAGCGTATATCGGTCATGTCGCCGCGTTGCGCGCCATGACTGACGAGACCACTTGAGAGCTTTCGAATAAGCCAACGAACTGCCCGCTGAAGGATCGGCTTACGGGCGTACTCTCGCCTGTGTTGGTGTGAAGTTCTCTACATGGACTACCCAGTGGAACCGGCATGCCGGTATTCAGAAGATGAGCTTTCGGAGGAGGCCTCCCGCTGCCTCGACCCCACAGGGCGAGATGGCCTAATGGGGTGCCGGCACAGCAGCCTTTGCTAAGGGGTCCGGAGCACTCGGACGGGATCTTGGCGTGAGGCGTATACAGCAGGCGCCACCGCTGAGAGCGTGGTGGTGAGCACAGCGAGTACCGCAGTCCCTAGAACGAACTCCCAGGGTGGGATCGCCTCAAGGGCGATGGTGAGGCCGACGCCGACGATGGCCCCGATTGTCGCTCCCAGTAACGAGGGGATAAGGGTGCGAGTTACCACCAGGGCAGTGATGATCGTTCGGGTGGCCCCGAGGGCTCGACGTCGTCCTAAATCGGCCCGACGCACGAGCACATCGGCAAGCGTCACCGTGGCGACCAGTAGACCGCCTGTTCCGAAGACGCCAAAGAGCAGGGCCCGACTGAATGTAGTGAAGTCGGAGCTGAGCTCTGTCTGCAGAGCAGCCAAAGATACTGGGGAATTAACAGTCAGGTGGTCCGGCGCTGGAGGATCGAGCATGCTGAGCAGAGTCATTTGAGTGGCGCCTACTACACGGCTGTTCGTAGAGATGACATGCAGGGTCGTGAGTTCGTTGGTTTCTGGTTCCGTGGGGTAGATGATTCCAGCGTCGTATCGTTCGAAGGGGGGCCGCGGCTCGAACATGCCGACCACCGACCAGTTTTCTCCGGAATCGGAGGCAGGGGATTGGACCCACCCCGCGGGATGGTCCATACCTAAATCTTCCATCGCGGTGTGGGACACCAGCGCTTCTCCGGGCATGGGCCATCTCCCTGCGGTGAGGGTCATGACGTCCTCCAGAGAGCCTTCGATACCCCAGGCTGGTACGCGTGTGCCACCGTCTCCAATAGGGCCGTTGAGAACATCTATAGCGGTTAGTGATCCGATGGCTCGATCGACGGTGCTGAGGTGGGAAGCTTGCGAGACGGTAGCGGGGTTGATGAGACCCTGACTATTCGCGGCAGGTTCAGTAATCGTGATGATCCGCGAGCCTGCTGAATTGAGTCGATCGGCCAAGAGAGATTCCGCGGCGGCCGTGCGCCCCACGGTGGCCAACGTGGTCGCGCACATGACCGCTACCAGGACCATGATCAGGGCTGAGGGAACTTTATTGGCCCACGCTGTCTTGAGCGATTCGGCGAAGAACGTCGAGGGCCTCATAGGTCTAAGACCTCGTCGGCGAAGTCGATGACGAAGGGATCGTGGGTAGCGATGACTACGGTTCGACCAGCTGCTGCCCCCCGGTGGTCATGTTCGGTGGTGTGGGAGAGTGCTTCGAGGACCGATTGGGCGTTGGCCGCATCGAGGTTCCCGGTCGGTTCATCGGCCAAGAGCACGGAGGGGTCGGCGATGAGTGAACGGGCGACGGCGACTCGTTGTGCCTGACCTCCCGAAATCTCTCCCGGTCGATGTGTTGCTCTGTGAGCTAAGCCGAGGCTCTCTAGTAACTCTCGTCCGCGCGCTCGAGCCTCGGATGAGCGCCACCCAGCGTAGAGTCCGGGTTCGATCACTGCATCAAGGATTGATCGTGATGGGTCCAGGGCGGCGTCTTGGAAGACGAATCCAATGTCAGCCGCCCTGGTTTTCGATCGGTCGGTATCGGTGGAGGTGGAGACCTTCTGTCCGTGTAAGCGGACGGTGCCCTGGGTGGGGGTGAGCATCAGTCCCAGAATGTAGAGCAAGGTGGATTTACCACGACCAGAGGACCCGGTGATCGCTGTTACGCGTCCCGGCGTAAAGGTATGGTCCAAGCCGCCGAAGAGGTCCTTTTCTGTGCGGTCGTAGCGGAACGAGAGAGACTCTATGGCTAGCGCCATCACTGCTCCCCAGGGCCACTGGAGTCAGATGAAACTCCGGGGGTGGAGCTTGCAAAGACTTTCACCGGCGTGCCTTCCTCGAGGCCTTCGAGGATGACCAGACCTTGGCCAGAACCGATCACCTCGACAAGGATATCGCCGTCAGGGGAACTGACATAGGTGGCCCCGTCAGTATCGGTACGCACCGCAGCCGCCGGCACGGAGACCCCTTCCACAGGCGGGCTGACGATCACCGAGGAGCGCAACGTGATCTCCTCTCCAGCCGGAAGAGTGTCGCAGTACTCACCACAGATTCTGTCCTGCGTAGGGGATGTGAGGGAGTACTCGACCAGGCCGCCAGCTCCTTCTGAACCGGATTCCGCGACCTCGTCGACCACTGCCTCGAACCGGTGTTCACCATGGGTGATCTCCACGGTCGAATCTGCTGGGATCTGCCGGGCCTGCTCGGAAGTCACGTTTAATACGAACTCCCGGTCACCAGTGGTCGCGGTCATCGCTTCTTCGCCACCACTGAGCTGGGACCCTACCTGGATCTGTTCTCCGAGTTCGATAGCGAGGGGAGTTCGGTCGACTGCGACGATTTCCCCGAGCTGGATTGCACCATCGCCAGTGGGGACACCAAGATCGGACTGCCAGGCTGTGACCGCCTGGGCTGTCGTGGAATCATAAGTCCCGGACGGTTCCGCCTCGAGGTATCCCTCTGTGCTGAGGAACGACTGGACTGCCTCTACGTCGGCCCCCGTGGTTCCGGTAGTGAGGTCTCGCCAGAACGGTTCCTCTGATTCGATGATTCGTACTGCCTTGTTGTCGACGAGGTAGGCGATGTCGCCGTTCTGGCGCTGGCCGGGATTGACCTGACGGACTATCCCGCTGAACTGGTTGATCCCGATCACCCGAGACGGCTGCTGAACCGTCGTGGATAGACTCAGCGATCGACCCACAGCGCTCGTCGTGGCTTCTGCCCAGACTTCATTGGTAGACGCTACCTCGGGTGCCTCCCCAGAGCTAGGAGAAAGGGTGGCCCACGCGGCCCACCAACCAGTCGCGACGGCAAGAACAATGACAGCAACGAACACTGCCCATGAACGCCATCGTGAGGTGAGGTTCGGCGTGCCAGTTACTTCCATCACGCGTCGTATGCCTCCACGGAGTCCTTAGATTATGGCCACAGTGAGTGCTTAGGTGCCGCTGGAACAAACCAACACAGTCTGCAGCGCGAGGTCAGAGGTTGCGACAACCAGACCTTGCCGCGTCGATGGGACGCACCCGGGATGAAATCTGTGTCTTCCAAGGGAAGGATGCCTTCAGCGGGCGTATTGCGAAGGCAAGGTACAACACAGTGGAGCCCCATGTCTGATGTTGTTAGCTCTCTTGTTCGTAGGCGTCTATCAGTACATCTGAGGGTGGTCGCATTTCACAGTCGGTGTTATCTAAGAATTGTTCCTCCTTCCCTCGGTAGGGGTTCCACTGCCACCCACTATTTCGGTAATCGTCGATGAAGACCTCCAGAGAGGGAGCTTCGTTGGGCTCCAATCCGTGATCCTCCATGCATTTACTCACTGTCTCAGTGAGATGCCGATACTCGGCCTCTAACACTCCACTGGACATTTCTTCGTAGAAGACGGGATGGAGGGGGTTGCGCACCTCACAGACATACATGGCCTCGTTATAGTGCTCTTCCTGATCGATGTGATAAGACCCGCCGAGCGATCCATCCTCGTAGAGATCAACAGTCCACCCCTGTTCGGCCATGCAGTCAGGGATTCGCTGAGCCTGCTCCTCGGGTGAGAGGACCGGCCCCGAGGATACTTCTGGTGGATCTCCTAAACCGTAGAATTCTTGCCGTCTTTCGAAATGCTCAGCCTGAGACTCAGGAGCATCAATAGCGGACCCATCATGGTCATCGGGGACGGTAGTCTCTGGCTCCTGACTGCAACCGGACGACAGAAGCGTCAGCAGGGCAGTCAAGGGCACTAGTGATCGCGCCGAAGCATGCATCATGCCGCTATCCGGTGTAGCACACAGCGCTTGCGCGGATAAGGGTGTTGCTCCCTGAACTCGCTACAAGCCACGTCGATACATTTTGGAATGGACCCCTGGAGCTCCAGTAGTCCGTAAAAGTTGGTGAGGTGAGCACTCGGACGCTTCCCGTTCGGTTGATATACCTATGTTGAATAGACACGCTCGACGAATGCACGCTGCTGACACCAACTCGATGTCCAGCGAGGCAGTTCACGGGACCGCCGTTGAGAAGTTGCATATCGGAAACACCTGGTATGCGCGGATCAGATTCTACAGTCTCGTCTTCCGAGACGAATCCCGTGGTTAGGAGACCTAAAACACTGATCGCAGCGAGAGTGGATTTCATACCCATGATTGCGGCTTTCTTTTCCTTGTACAGTTTTCTTTAGCTGCACTGTGTCATAAGTCACAGGCAGACACAAGGTGTATTTCAGTGGGCTCGCAGGTTCTGGATGTGAGTGGATAGGCTCACTAATCGCTAACTTAGTTTCCAGACATTGGACCCAGTGGTTTCTGTGCGATAAGTCAACGGCGTCTAGAGCGAGTCTGATAAATGCTAGGCCCAGGTGATGACTCCGTTTAAGGGCCGCCGCGCAGCAGGTGGTGGTGCGCAGCCTTTGCTTCGGGCGACAGGGGCCGCGTGCGACGCCGCAGGCTCGACACACAAATCGCGTTATCAAAAGGAGTCAACTCGCCAAGACGCGACAACTGCGCCCGTACCTATCGGCGGGTTGAGTGTTCGATGCCCGCGGAGGGGTGGCTCGCGGGTCTAGCATCCATTAATTTTTTGAATGAGGATCCGACAGGAGGTCTCACCGGCGATCGAGACACGAAGGCCAGGGATGGAGCTTCGCCCGGGGTTCTTATTTGAGACGATGAAGTATGCGAACCTCTCGACTCTTAGGCCTTGCGAGCGTCCCGCTCTTACTCGTGTCTTGTGCTGAAGGTGCCGAGCAATCGGGCACCGGAGCATCAGAGACTGACGAGGACGTACAAGAACGTATGGACGAGGCAACAGCAGCTCTGGAGGAACAGGGTTTCGAATCCTGGTACGCGTATGCGGTCGAGAACTCGGGCCCTTCCGGCGGAGGCACAATGTTGCCCCCAGAGAATGAGACTACCGCGGTATTTGTGTGGTGTGAGGGCGCCGATCACGGGCCCTCGTTCTCCCTGGACGGTGAGGAACAGGAGGTTATGCCTTGCTCGGAAGAAGGACAAGCCTATGAAGTTCTTACGGACTCCTCGTATGCAGGGTGGCTGGAAATCGAGACGGAGCAGGGCCCCCGTAGTGCACAGTGGGCGTTCGCGGTAGGGGGCACCCTGGACGACAACGCGACCGTAGATATTGCCAACTAGTGCTGGCCGGGTGGTCAAGTGACTTAGTGCGACCTTGGCTTTACGGCCACGCCCCGTGAGTACTGATCAACCCAAGTGAGTTCCGACTCCGGGTCGCCCCGCAGGGCTCTGGTTGAACGCTCGCCGTGGTGAGTCCGCGATCCCCATGGAGCAGGCCAATGTGCACGAATTCAAACGACTTCGAGCAATCCCCGCACCCTCGCAACTACACCTTCCGAAAAGAAGCAAAGAACGACTCGTTCTCGTTGGGGCTGGTTCCTAGAATTCTCACGAGCGCAGCCTTTCGAGGAGTCTGAAAGGACCCAACGGATTCGTTCTCAGTCTCAACGAAGACTTCCACGACCTGACCTTCCGAGGCGTGTTCATCCACCCACGCGAGGACTTCTCTGATGTCTTTGGCCTCTTCCAAGACGTATGCCTCTAAAGCCCAAGAGCCATCGGCATTAGTGGGCCGGTGCCAGATGTCGATTCGGTAAGTCGGTGACCTCTCATCCCAAAGAGGTTCTGAGTGCACCGTTGGAGTGGCTCGTATGGCGCCATGCTATCCAAGTAGCGGCAAAAGCCTGCCCGTAAGCCGGGCGGCTTGCGTGCACGCAACTCCCGTTCAGCGATCGACGCACACTGAGGGATCGGCTAGCGGGCAGCGAGGGATGACACTTTGCGTCGCGCAGTGACCTCCGTCTGTTGCTGTGGCTCGCGGATCTTTCTGGGAGGCTCTTGACTGTTTTGCCCGTGTAACCTGAACCGCAGAGGGCATCACAGCGCACGGCGAGGTCGGGAGTGCGCCTCCGAGCTATGCATGGAGTCCGTGATGCCCCTACCGAACGACCGAGGCCTTCTTCACCTTTTCCGATCCGGCGGCGCCCCGCTCATGATCATCGGCCTGCTAGGCCGCCTCCCCACCGCGATGACACCGATGCTGCTCCTGGTGGCCATACCCATCGGGGGTGGCAGCCTGACTCAGGCAGGAGCAGCTGTCGGGTCCGCCGCGTTAGGAACCGCGACCAGCGGTGTAGTCGTCGGACTGCTCATCGACCGGTTCGGCGCACGACTCATCGTCACGCTAATCGCGGTGATTCAGTCCGCAGCCCTTATTGGTCTTGCAGTGCAGTTCGGCAGCCTCGAAGACACCCTGATGCTCTTGGTCCTAGCGTTCGTCGTAGGTGTTTCCAACCCGGCAATCGGCGCACTTGGTCGTGCGGCCTGGGCCAGGCGCGCTGACGCTGGCGAATTGGACCCTCCCGCTATGCGTTCAGCGATGGCATGGGAAGCATCCTCATCTGAGGCTGCATTCGTCATCGGGCCTGTGACCGCGTCACTGCTGCTGAGTGTGATCGAACCACGCACGGCTCTGATCGGGCTGGCGTTGGTCGGCTTCGTCATACACCTGGAATTCGTGCGACTGGTGCCTCTCCACGTCGCGACCGGCGCTGGAGCTCATCCCGGGCGTCGAGGTGCACCTTCGAGGTCTGTATTAGATGCCAAGGAGGTCCGCCGACCCGCGCTGGTCGCGTCCGCGGCGCTGTTGCTCGCCACCTCTGTCGGTCTGGTCTTCGGCTCCGTTCAGGCATCGCTGAACGCCGTCTTCGCCGCGCTCGAGGTTCCCGCCCTGGTTGGACTGGTCTACGGGGTCATGGGGGCGGGAAGCATCCTCGGTGGTCTCGTCTGGGCCCAGATACCCGACAGGGCGCGAGGCGCCTGGGTGATCCCTGTGGCGGGTGTGGTGCTTACCGGTGTCGGAGTTCTTGTGCTCAGCGCAGGATCCCTAGGGTTCGCTGCATCGTGCGTGGTGTGCGCTGTCGTAGGGCTGTGGCTGTCTCCTGTCCTGGGTGAGGCCTACTACCAGACGAGGGCGGCCGTATCGGAGAAGTTCAAGGTCACGATGATGACGGTCTTCGCCAGCGGAACGAGTGTCGGTGTTGGTATCGGGGCGCCTCTGGCGTCAGGTCTCGCGACGCTTGGGGAGCCCCAGTACGGATTCCTCGGGGTGGTCGTCGCGGGAGTGGCATTTCTCGTCGGGGGCGGGTGCCTCCTGCGGCAGGAAGGAGGCGGTCCGCCCAATTGAGCCGCAACGCCAGGAGTGACATTTGGTGTTGAGACACACAGCCAGACCCCTCGCGCGACTTCAATGAGAAGCGCAGGGCAGGCGGTCTTGGGGTTACTGAGGCACCACTCGAGGGCTTGAGCACGCTGAGGGATCGGCTTGCGCGCAGCGCCGGGTTCATCACCTTGGCACTTTTCCTCGTCGGCTGGAGTGACAAGGAAGCACTGGGCTGCTGGCGAACCCTGTAGCACGCTGTGAGGGGGATCCCGGCGATTCAGTTAGTCGTTGAGGTCAGGAACGCCTTCTTCATTGCGTTGGCCACCGTAATTCTGCTGCATCTCATCTAGCAGGTCGCCGTCGACGGACATCACGTGCCAGTTCGCTCCGCGCAAATGCTCAATCAGGTCCTGCTCTTCCATTTCCTGGACCAGGGCGTCATCCTCGCCGAGTTCCCCAGGGTCGGCCTCTTCATCCCACACTGTGAGCGAGTGGCCTTCCGCGCACATGGCCTGCTCTCCGAGGTCGTACGTCGTGCTAGTCATAGCGTTGCATTCGTGCCCTGCAGACTCCACGGAGGATGAGAGATCTGCGACATCCTCGAACGTTGTATCACTGGCGGCTGCACTACATGAGGTCGCCACCAGAAGAACCGCAAGTATCGGAAAGGCGCCCGTGACGGCCTTTGATGATTTGGTTTTCATATACTCACTATGGCACAGATCTATGCGATTAAAGGGTGTTTAATTCGTTCTCTCGTCCGCGCTCACGCATCTCCCTTGCACCTTGATCATTCCAGGCTGGCGGCGTCCCGCGCCAAGGAACTGGGACGGCCACAGCTGGATCTAGCGGACTCGCTCTCAAATCGATGTGACCCACAGTTCGGTGAGCCGATCGCGCCCGTTGCCCGATAGGAGGGCATCTTGCGGGCACTCGTATCCCAGTGGAGAACTCAACGCCCGCTGAGGGATCCCTTTGTGCAGGATTTGGCAAAAACTCTTTGACCCGAGCCGGCATCAGCTCAGCAGTCGCAGCTCAGGAGAGTCCGGTGAATCGCCGGAGCCAGTGAGTGGCGCAACTATAGAAGCTGCTAATGATGGAACCGAAGGTTTCTTAGCTCTAGCAGACTCCCGTAGAGCCTACGAGTCGACCTCAACGGCGCCACCAACTAGGACGCCAAAGAGACTGAAGTGGGTCTTGCCGGGCAGTTTTCGGTGGTGGCGTTTCATGTTGCGGCGTGAAAGGCTTCCAACTCAAGGGAAAGGGTTAGATCTTGGAAGTTGCCATAGGCGTAACGGTGCTCGTACTAGGGATACTTGGATTAATAAACCGTAGAAAAATCGCCATATCTGCCAGGAATAGTCACAACCGATTATATAATACTGACAAAGATGGACTGCATTTTGCGCCCTTTCAAGTTATTATCCCATCAGTTGGCGCTATAGTCTGCGGCTTAGTTTTCATCGCTATGGGGATCTTCGACGGCTAAGCACAGGCCCTGGGTTGACACTCAGGTACGAGGAACGTCGCCCCAGTGGGGTGCACTAAGAACCGCCTGAAGGACTCAACCTGGCCGCTCTCACATCCAGAAGCCACCCAGGGGTCAAACGTGAGAGCGCGAACGTGAAACCTCAGGAACGGAACGACCACCCCATGTATCTACCTGCCTTGCTGCTCGCCCCGGTCCCCTTGTTTCTCGGAGCTCTCCTCATTGCGAGGAAACACCACGTCCGCAGGGTGGCGGTGTCCATTAATGACAATATCTATGGATCCCTAGGGGAATCGGTCGGCAGACGAACCACACCCATAACCACGGTCGTCGCCGGAGCCGCATTCATACTTTTCGGCATCGGCCTGGCCATCTACGGGATCACCGGACGGTGAGACAGCTGTGTATTGAACGCGTTCGTCATGTTTGTGACCGGTGTCACCATCACCGCGGAGCAGCGATCCGTCGTCTCGGGACCCAGAGGTTGGGGCAGTAGATGGAACACCTAACCCCCGATTGCCAAATCCGCGAGATTCTCCAGCCGTGAGTCGTAACAATGGGGGCAACACGATCTTGGAGCGCCCGAAGTAGCACTTGCCCGTAAGACGGCCGGCTTGCGGGCACTTTTCATGTACTCCAAGACTTGATGCCCGCAGAGGGATCCTCTACCGAACAGTGTCTAGGCTCAACGAGAACAGCCGTGACCGCGGCAAAACTACAACTTCGTGGCCAGGGCGACCTTGGCAGCAATCGGTTGAGCTCGACGCTCTCGTCCCAACTGAGTCCCGGGTCACTGAGGTCATTTGCGGCCAGCGCTATTGTCCACGCCTGGTCCAGGATCTCGCGCCCAGCCGCAGTGATCTGCACGAGGCGCTACGACGCACGGTTCTCTGCGAGGTTCGAGTTGTTCGCCCATTTGTCCTCAAGAGATGGACGAGAACCATCTGGGCAGGTGTTCTGAAGAAGTTCCCTGTGCGATGTCAGAGTTCGAGGCTGTCGTGCTGCAGTGGATCCGGTTGTCTTTCTGGGGCAGAGAAGGGCAAGGCGTGGCGGAAGCTAGGCTGGAATGATGAGCAGTCTGATCGAGTACTCAGCCGGTATGAAGAAACAGTTCACCGCCACGGGCTATGTTGTGAACCAGGACCACACCCGCATGCTGATGATCTTTCACAAGACCCTGGAGTGCTGGCTCCCCCCAGGCGGGCACGTCGATCCGGACGAATACCCCGCAGATGCTGCCCTCCGAGAAGTGCTCGAAGAGACCGGGGTGCGAGCCAGACATGTTGGGGCGGGTGCTCTGGACTTGGAGCTGGATGACCCGACAGAGGTTCAGCTGCCGACCCCGCTCGCCATGGCGGCACAGCTCATTCCAGAGTCACCGAAGGACGTCGAGCGCATCCACATGGATGCGATGTACCTCCTGGTTGCTGACGATCACGCCGATCTCACGGCACTGGAATCCGAAGTGCACGACGTTCGCTGGTTCACCAAGAACGAGGTCCTGGGTCTGAGCGAAACCAAAGAAGGCGTCCGCAGGTTCGCCCACAAGCAGCTCCAAGACATCTCCGTGGACCCCCATGGATGAGCCGACGACGAGCAGCGCAAGTGCCCTCTCTGTCGCCCAACGGACAGCAGGCACCAGCGTGGTGGGTGACGCTGAGAAGAAACTCCTGGACACCGACTATCTTCGGGACGGAAACCCACGACATCGTTCGGCCGCTCTGACTCTGGACGCGTTGGGCCTCGACACGATCACCGGTGTCCAGGAGTGGGCGCTGGCGGGCACTGTTCCGTTGGATGTCGACCTTCCAGAATCGGATCTAGACATCTTGATCTGCGCGCCAGAACCCGGAGTTGTCCGCGATGCTCTCACCGCACGCTTTGCTCACAAGCCGGATTTTGCGGAGTGGCCGCATGGGAAAGAGGCTGGCGCGTGGTGTGTGTCGTTCCGGTCGGAGGTCTACCTGGTTGAGTTCTTCATCCACACCACAGCGATCCGTGAACAGAGAGCATTCCGGCACTTGGTGGTGGAGTACATCCTCCTCCAGCGCCATGGTTCTGTTTTCCAGGAGGAGATCAGGAGCCTCAAAGCCTCTGGACTCAAGACCGAGCCCGCATTCGCTGAAGCTTGGGTCTCGACGGAGACCCCTACCTCGCGCTGCTGGATCTAAGAGTCATTAAGTAGCTCCCCGCGAAATGCCGACGCCACTTGCGAGCCGATATGAGCCGCATTGGAAATCTAACTCTCGCCCGTGAAAGCTCGTCTTGCGAGCACTGACGCCCCGCTCGAGGATTCTGTGCCCGGTAAAAGGATCCTTCTTCGTGCGGGACACTGGATGCCACCATCAGCGCCCCGCGAACTTGAGTCTCACGGGTCTACGATCAAATGTCGTTACTGTCCTGACCGTCCTCATAGAGCGCGATGCATTCCTCGCTAGCCCCCTCGAAAGGGGCGCCTTCGCCACTAGGCATCTCCCACTCCGCTCGATCCTGGGACTGACTCCATAAGATCTCGTATGTGTCTTGGTCTGTCATGTCGGGTTCGCGCACGGCAGTGCTGGTCTCTGAGCCCTCCCAGCAGGCCCGGAATTCTTCGTAGAGAGCCCAGCTTTCTACTTCGATGAAATCCGGGTGACACTCAGGGTCGGGCATCGGCTCACCTTCTTCCCAGTCCTGTGGCCATCCTGCTGGTTCGCGGTCTTCGTTCTCGTTCAGAGCGTCAGCGTCAGTGCAATGAACTGTTAGCTCATTCTCAGGATCAGCCGGGTCCCACGCCTCGGTCGAATCACCTGCGCCTGCGGTAGATGTCGCAGTGGGTGTGGCTGACTGTACGGAGGCATTTTCCACGGTTTCGTCGCCTCCAGAAGCACAGGCAGTCAGCAACAGCCCGGCAAGTGTCGCAATAGCTAAAGGGGTGGTGTGGTGGGGGTGTAGTGACATTATTGCGCAATCCTTATGGTCGTATTAGAGGCCTATAAAAATAGTGACACCAACTAAAACATTCGGGAAGATCTAGCCTTTCGGCCTACGTGCGGACATCTCGGCTGCTTGGATAGCATCGCGTCGTGCGAGCCACTCCGACCGTGCACTCGGTGCCCCTGAGTCATTGGCGGATGTGGCATTAGGCGTTCATTCAGTCGATGCCAGTCACGCGTTCATTCCCAGTAAAGGTGTTGAGGTCCACGTGGGGGAGCGTGGCTGGGCAGTGCTGGGCCTCTGAGTTACCGGGTTCGAGAGCTTCTCGAAGTTGTTGCTTCGCCCGTTGGTAGCTTCCTCGCGCGGTGGAGGAGGGGAGGCCCAGTATCTGACCGGCGTCATTGATGCTGAAGCCTTCCCAGTGGATAAGTCTCACCAGTTCAGCCAGAGCGGGGTCGAGTTGTTCGATGGCGTCGCGGACTTCGACACCGTCATCGGCCGAGTGTGATGCCTCATCCGGGTGCAACAGCTTTCTGAGTTTGCTGGCCAACCGGTGGCGACGACGAGCTCCTCGTTCGGAGTTCTTCAAGACGTTCCGGGCGATGCCGAAGAGCCACATCCGGGAAGATTCAGTACCTTCGGGGTGGTCCTTCTCGCGTTGCCACGCGGTGAGCATGGTCTCGGCCATCAGATCTGCTGCCGCGTCTCGGTCGGTGCGGCGCTCGAAGTAGTGCAACAGGTCGATGGAGTTGGCTCGCAGCGCGGTCTCTACTGGGGATTCTCGTGAATGGGTCATCCACCAACACCCCCACCGGTGTCTTCGTGGGCGTCCATATCGTTGTACTCGGTCAGTGGGCTACCTTCGAAATCTGCTCCGGGGCAGGAGTGCCCCATGAGGTATCCGCCTACGCGAATCTCTTCCATGGCGTCGTAGTAATCGGCTGTGACGCTGAGGGACAGCTCGGTATCTACAGCATGGAAGTATGCGTCGTCTTCGGTTGTATCTGGAGCGCCAGGGAAATTTCTCTGCATCTCGAGTGTTTCCTGAAACCTGTCGGTTTCCACCAGCTCATCAACTCTGGCCTGGGCATCTGAGTACATCTCGCGGGCGAAGGCGTCTTGTTCATCGGTCATCAAGTAGTCCCCGGTGTTCTCCACGCCAGGCGGGCCCATGCTGAGCATCCGGAGCTCTACTTCGCATTCGGCGCCGCTGGGGAGCTCGAAGCTGTAGCTCGCGTGCGGTTCTATTCCTCTGTCCGACCAGAAGTCGCGCAGCTCGACCACGGCCACTGCCGCAGTGGCGGTGCCCAGCAGGGCGAAGGCAGCGAGCCCCAAAGCGGCACCACGTGAGAGACGAGACCGCCCAGACCGGCGGCGCCCCTGGACCTGCTCGCGAGTTGCGGCGGAGAGCCTGTTCAGCTCTTCTTGAAGTTCATCGGTCGCCGGCGTGCCGTTGGGCGCGGAAGAGGCCAATCGGACGTCTAGAGGATCATCGCCGTCTGGTGGTTGGCTGTGGTCATTAGGTGAGCCAGTCATCTTGCGCTCTTTCCACTGGTAGGTGACTACCTTCTCACCTAGTACATGTCCGGCCGAGCCCAAAACGTCCGCTTCAATTCTACTTTTTCATAGATTTTCCAGTCGGAGCCGGACGGTCGGTGGCCGTGGATCTCAAGGGTCACCGTATGGTCGGTCCTGCGGCGACTGTCGCTGCGACTCGCAGACTCGAACTACTCGGAGATGAAGGAGTGTACGGTGCACGATCGCGACCGTTGTGCGATAGCCGGGGGTCTTGAGGGCGCGCGTATTCCAGTCGGCGGCTCAATGCACGCAGAGGGATCCCTCTGTGGGCAGGTGACATAGACCGGATGCGAGGTTGCGGCAGGGGTTCAGCTAAAGGTGTTGAGATAGCGCGGGCCTGCCGCACTGATCGGCAGCATTTGATCCGGCTTGCCTGCGGGCAGCCCTGGAGCATGTCCTTGCGTTCGAACGCTATTGCGCTGAACGCTGCTGACACACTTGCCCCATGGAAGTTTCTTCGAACTACACCTCTTACGCCGCCAAGATGCGCAGACTTGTCACCTCAGGGGTGAATCTGGAAGCCGATGCCCGTTTCATCGACATGCTCGTCCAGCCTCAGGCTCGACTCCTGGACATTGGGTGTGGGGTCGGAACCGCCGTCAACGCTCTGAGGCACCGCAACCATCCGGCCTACGGCATCGATCCCTCCCAACCAGTCCTCGACGTCGCAACGGATCTATTCAACCCAAGTTGGTATCACCAGCTCGATGCCAAGGAAGTATCGAGACAGACACTCACAGAACTGGGGCTTCCAGCGAAGTACGAGGGACTTCTCATGGCTGGAAATGTCCCGGCATTCCTGACGGCAGATGAGCTCCACGCGATATTCATGACCGCGGCGCAGCTGCTGGTCCCGGCAGGACACTTGGTTACTGGCACATCAACTGAATCGCGGGGCGGTCCCAGAGATCAAGACAAGGCGGCACATGACTCTGGGCTCACCCTGTATCAGCGGTTCTCCAACTGGCACCTAAGGCCGTTTCAAGGGGATCCATGGTGTGTAAGTGTCTACTTAGCGCCTGGCACACCAGCAGTCCATGAGGGACCCGACGGGATTTTCATCCTGCCCAGTGCCTAGGGAAATCCTCTGCAGGCATCCAGCTCTTAACCGGACGATGAATGTCCGTAGGCGACCGTCTTACGGGCAGTGGGGAAGCACCCAAGAGCCTGTCTCAAGGGCAACTACACATGAGACCCTTGATTCATGCGTATTGAACTCACTCGATTCCGCGTCCAAGCAGGAAAAAAGCAACAAGTAGACGAATGGATGGACTTCCTCCGATCCAACATGGAGGCAGTGCAGGAAACTCTCGAACCTGAGCAAATGTACGTGGAAACAATCTTCTCGGAGACCATCGAGGGCGTGGACTACCTCTACTGGTACAGCGTCCAGGGTGAGGACGGTATCGAGCTTCACGAGTCCTCACACTGGCTCGATGCGAAGCACACCGAATTTTGGGAGTCCTGCATCGATTCCGCCTTTGCTCCGGTCGACCTCACCGAACAGCTCACCATGATGCCTACCCGGGTTCTCGACTCCATGCGTCCGTTGACATAGACCACAAGAATGGGCCATCGCCACGACGGAACCACTCAGAGCAGAACAAGATCTCACGACCTCGTTCGCTGAGCGATCGGGCGCGTGCCGCACGGATCACTGAGCCCTCCAACGGGGTCTATTTGCTTGCACGCGTTCACTGATGCCAGGAGGAATAAATTGGTGCTGATCAGGTCGGCAACACCAGACGACGTCGAGAGCGCGCGGCGCATCAGTGTGGCCAGCGGCCGCGAACGCTGGGAACCGAACGTGTTCGTCCCAATGCCTGATCGATTGGTCCTCGTCGCGGAACTAGAAGGTGAACTCGTGGGCGTCGCCAAGACCCACTCCCATAGAGAGCCCGACAGCGGCTCTCCAGCCGGTCACTACCTCGGAGGCGTCATGGTCACCCCAACCCACCGCCGCCGAGGCGTCGCGGCAGCACTGACCCAAACACGACTGAACTGGATCTGGTCCCTCAGCGACCACGCCTACTACTTCACGAACGAACACAACACGGCTTCGATTCAATTGCACGCGACGTTTGGCTTCAGCTCACTCGGTCGATTCCCGGCTATCCACGGTGCAACTGCTGACAACGGGGCTTCAAGACTGATTCTCTTTGCAGCACGGAAGGAGCAGCCGGTGCCCGTTGCTGATTCCACGGCACACTAGGCGATCCGTTTACGGGCACTGCTCTGATCAGTAGTCGAGGCCTTTTGGTCGCAGCGAATAGCAGACGTCTCAACTTCGCCCCCTACCCTCGAGTTGGAAGTAAACCCCTTGACCCCAATGGGGAGTCCCGCATGCGCACCCATACCGCTAGAGCCGGACTTTTCGCCCTGGCGCTTTTCCTCGTCGGTTGTGGGGAAGGCGAAGCGCCAGACAGCTCCGAACCCTCTGGCACGCTAGCCGAGGAGGAGCCCAGCTATGAAGGCCATGCGACAGGGGAGCTCAGCGACCCAGGTTCGGCGAGTCCAGATGATGAGGTCATTGAGATTGGCATCCAGAGACTCGGTTGTGCGAGCGGGGAAACGGGTGAGATTGTCGATGTCGAGGTCGATACCGGTGAAGATCAGATCGTCATTGAAGCGGCTGTTGAACCCCTAGAAGGCCCCGCCGACTGCCCGGGGAATGAGGTCGTCCCGACCGATATCGACCTCGGCGAGCCAATCGGTGATCGAGACCTGGTGGACGGTGTCTGCGAGCATGAACGAGCTGCTGAGACAACGATGTGTGACACTTCTGTGCGTTGGTCCGGGGGCGATCGGTAACTCGGATGGGCTAACGCCCCAGCGACTGGCCGGTCGCTGAGCCTACCGACCAGGCAGACACAGATCGTGAACCTGACACGGGCCACCTTCTGATGATCGGAAATCGGGGCGCTGGTTGCCTTCTTCGACCTTGCTAAATTCCCCCGATTCATCCATGTAGATCGTCTTAGGCGCACCAGACCTAAGGAAAGCGTCGAGTTCTGCTTCGGTGTCGACATCCACGTTGGTCTCAATGCTAGCGATGTCGCGGAACTCCTCTGTGGACGTGGTGGTCTCCGAAGTTGTGGTGCACCCCGCAACGACGAAGCCGATTGCCATCGTCATACCGACAGCGCTTCTACGTATTCGTCCGTCTCTACTCATCGCAATCTCCTTTGCAGGAAAGCCATGGCGGTTAGGCTTTCATCCACAGTATTTCTTTCTCCAGCGTATCTCGCAGTGGAAAGGATAGTCCTGCGACGACACAAGAACCTCAGAGGCGATCGGTGGCCCGCTGCGCGCCACACGGTTGATTATCGGATCATCGGCTCACGGGCCACTGCCGGAGATCTCCCGCCGCAACGGGTAGGGGGACATTGCGTGAGCACTGAAGCCAGGAGCATGACTTCGCTGGTATCGAGGCGATCGGCAGCGGCGGGCGCCGCAGGGTGGTGCTGACGCGTCGCGGGGCATCGTCGAGAACCTGGAAACCCTGCTCCTTCGTTCTTCGTTTAGGTCGGGCCCACGGAACCCCCGCGGCCTCCCGTGGTGTCCGCAGTAGTCCTTGGCGGAGTTTATCTTGTAACAAGTCGAGACAACCAGGTACTTTGTATGACATGGAACCTGGTCGAGCAAAGAAGTCGATGTCAGAGCTGCGGCGCGGCACCGTCGTCTTCTGCGTGCTGGCCCTGCTAGATGAGCGGGAACGATACGCCGTCGAGTTGGTCAGCGATCTCGCTGACACCGAAGCTCTCGCTGCGAGCCAGGGCACCATCTACCCATTGCTCTCACGGCTACGTGACGACGGCTTAGTGGCCACCACCTGGCAGGAATCACCCGCGGGCCCCCCGCGCCGGTACTACCGGTTGACCGACCAGGGGCAACGATCTCTGGAGACGTTCCGTGAGGAATGGGTCCACTTCCGGGAGGCCGTGGATCAGCTGCTCCAGAAAGGCCAAGCGTGAACCCGTCGATGACTACACCGATTACTTCGAGGAAGACCGATATGAACGACGCTGAGCGGCTCATTGCCGACTACCGCGAACGGTTAACACAGGCCACCTCCGACTTACCTGCGGGACATCGCGCCGAGCTGTTGAGTGATATTGACACTCACCTCTCTGAGGCCGTCTCGCAGGCACCCGATGAAGCCAGTGTGCTTCAGATGCTCGATGATCTGGGAACCCCAGAGTCGATTGCGGACGCTGCGCGGGAAGAAGCTGGTGTCCTACCCAGGGGACGGACCGATGGCAGCCTCTTCTACGACGTGCTCTCTGTGCTGGTTCTATCACTAGGCGGGTTCGTCGTACCGGTGGTGGGCTGGATTGCCGGAGTGATCATGATCTGGAATGGCCCCCGATGGACCATGACCGATCGCTGGGCCGGCACACTCGCATGGCCAGCAGCGATCGCCCCACCGTTTGCATTCCTGTTTGCGACCCACGCGATCCCGCAGTTCTCGCCGGCACCGGCCTGGATCTTACTGACGGGCCTGTTCTCCATCGTTCTACTTGTGGTGCCGATGGTTCACCTGCTGCGCGTCGCGGCTCGACGACGCTCACCAGATGACCGTCACCCCGTGAAACCTTGAGGCTCGCCTGGGCAGGATCCGGCTAGCCCGCACCTCAGAACATTGACCCGTATCTACTGAGGGTCAGAATCACGCGACGAACAAGAACGTGCAACGAAGTAACGCAATAAAGCAGTAAAGCAGTAAGGGAGTCGAACACTTGATCACCGCTGAGAACCTCCATAAGAGGTACGGAGCAAAGACCGCAGTCGATGGCATCAGTTTCCAACTGCAGCCGGGGAAGGTCACAGGCTTCCTCGGTCCGAATGGTTCCGGGAAGTCCACCACGATGCGCATGGGGGTGGGCCTGGACAGGCCGACCTCTGGATCCATCACGATCGATGGAAAACCCTACGCCCAGCACAAAGCGCCGATGCGCACCGTGGGCGCCGTCCTCGACGCCGGGGCCACCCACCCGGGGCGCACCGGCAAGGCGCACCTGAAAGCCCTCGCTGCAACCCACAAGATCAGCAACAAACGGGTCCAAGAGGTCATCGACCTCACCGGCCTGGGCGAGGCAGCCGGCAAACGCATCAAGGGCTACTCCCTGGGTATGAACCAGCGGCTGGGGATCGCCGCGGCGCTCTTGGGAGACCCTGCGGTGTTGATCTTCGATGAACCTGTCAATGGGCTTGACCCCGAAGGTGTGCGCTGGGTGCGCCGCCTGGCCCGAGATATGGCTGCTGAAGGCCGTACGGTCTTCTTCTCCTCGCATCTGATGAGCGAAATGTCTCAGACAGCAGATCACCTGATCGTCCTGGGTCGCGGACGTCTCATCGCCGACGCTCCTATCCATGAGCTCCTCGACGCAGAAGATCAGCAGGTCTTGGTGCGCACAGAGCAGGCCGCTGATCTGGCCAATGCCCTGAGCGCTGACGGTGTGACCATCACCCACCTGGATGCAGAGACCCTGAAGGTCGGTGGGCTGGACCCCCGCATCATCGGACGCCGCGCACTAGATACCCAGGTCGTGCTCCACGAGCTAGCCCCGCAGGAGACCAGCCTCGAGGACCAATACATGAAACTCACCGGCGACCACGTTGAATACCGCTCCGGCGGCACCACCCAGGAGGCCACCCAGCAGGAAGCCACCCAGCAGGAGGTCACACAGTGAACCCCACACATACCAACACTGCAGCTGCGCGGACTTTCTCCGTAGACACCACATCCCCCGGGGTAAGCCTGACTGGGGCCATCCGATCAGAGATCGTCAAGCTCAACGCGCTGCGCACCTGCTGGTGGCTCTCGGTCATCACCATCGGCCTGGGCGGTTTCATGGCCGGTGTGGTGGCGTTCTCCGTCCAGCACCTTATGGCCGATAATCCCGGCAGCGCTGGCGACGCCATGGAGGTAGCGACCCAGGGCCAAGCCGGCAGCTACTTCGCCATGTTCTTACTGGGCTCTCTTGGTGTGATCGCAATCTCCACGGAGTGCTCCACCGGGGCTATCCGATCAAGTGTGACCGTAGTGCCGCGGCGATCACTGTTGCTCAGTGCTAAGGCTGTGGCTCTTGTGATGTGGGCGGCTGTAGTGGCGGCCATTCTAGTCGTAGCGAGTCACCTGCTGACCAGCTTTATCGCTGAGTCATTGAGCCCGGGGGACATCTTCGATGCTGAGATCGCTGCGATGTACGCCGCGACCTGGGCCACGGTGACGCTGACCGCGCTGCTGGGCTTCGGCTTAGGAGTGCTGCTGCGCAGCGCGGCCGGAGGCATCGTCGTACTGGCAATCATTCTGTTCGTGATGCAGATCGTGACGGTGATCCTCTATGACATCACCGGTGGCGCCGCCTGGGTAGAGACCCTGCTGCAGGTCGAGTACACGAACCTGGTGAACACTCTTGTCAACCCAGGGACTGGTCAGGGTGGCCTCATCGCAGCCTTAGAGCCTTGGCAGGCAGGTATCGGCCTACTGATCTGGGTGGGCGTCCCACTCACACTGGGAGCGCTGCGCTTCACGCGCAGTGACGCCTAACGAGACAAGCAAAGACCGGCAGCGCCGACGCCTCGGCACCAACGACGAGATCCCATCAAGGTCCTCGCACACAGGTGCCCCGCGTCCTCTAGGCGCCTGAGATCAGGCACCCCTTCTTCAAACCCACCCGCGTCCAGTCATCGCGGGCCACCGATGAGCATCTGAGGAGAATGAGCATGACCGTCATCAGCACCTACGGGCACACAGGCCCAACAGCGACCAAGAAGATGCGATCCGGCATCTCCATCAGCGTCGTGGGGATGACCCTTGGTCTCGCTCTGAGCAGCTGCGGTTTCTTCGAGGACTCACGCGCGGTGACCTACGAAATCCACACGGTTTCAGGAGAGGCTGGGAGCGAGAACCTGCGCGTTGAGTACCAATGGCGTGAAACAGGTCTCAGCGAGCAAGAGACCGTTGCGACCACCGTGACTGAGAGCTCTGAACCGGCACAGTTTGAAACACTCGGTCGAGTCGATGACGACGTGTCGGTCTCTGTTGCTGGTGTCCCCGGCGTCGTCCTGGGATGCGCTGTGATCATCGATGACTCTGAAACGTTGGTGGAAGCAGAATCAAGCGCTCCTGGTGAAGCCGTGGAATGCAGCGCCACCGTCCCGGCTCAGGATGACCAGGGATGACGCTGTCCTGGGTGTGGGGGATTGCGCTGCTGTTGGGTGTCGTAGCAGCAGGCTGGGGGTTGGGGAAGTACGTCCGGGACGGCCGCCGGCTCGGGGCGTTCATCCTGGGAATGGCCGCAGCGCTGATCGCTTTGGTCGCTGGTGGATTCCTCGCGCTGGAGCTTGGACACTCGGGGGTGCTCCTGGGCACTGGCGTCACCGTGCTGGTGATCCTGGTGGCAGGCAACGTCCTGGGTTACCCGGTCTTGACTGTGTTTCTCCTGTGGAGCGGGGTGACCGTGCTTCGGCGGGAGAGCCGCTCTCTCGGTAACGCTCTGGCTCTGCTCGGGGGCGTAGCCTTGGTGGTTCTTCCGACGACTTTGCGGCTGCTTGAACCCGACGGGATCGTCCGCGACGATGTGGGCTACTTGATCCGCTATGGACTGCACCTGGCCGTCACGCTGCTGGTGGGGTACTTCGGATTCTGCTTCGCGGTCTTTCTGGTGGCTTCTCTGCTGTACCGATGGAGACCGGTCCGACTCACCCCGGAGGCGGTCATCGTGCTTGGGGCAGGTCTGATCGACGGTCGGGTCCCGCCATTGCTGGCAGGCAGATTGGACAAGGGCTTAGAGGCACAGCGCCGATACGAGGCGCCGCTGCTGGTCACCAGTGGTGGACAGGGCCCGGACGAACCAGTGCCTGAAGGTCAGGCGATGCGTGATTACCTGATCGGCCAGGGCACTGAACCGGACCAGGTCATCCCAGAGACGGCGTCAAGAAATACAGCAGAGAACCTCGAGTTCTCCCGCGCGCTGGTATCGGACCCACAGTCTCCCGTGTTGGTGGTCACCAGCAGCTATCACGCATTTCGAGCTGCTCTCCTGACCCGACAGCTGGGCATGCGGGCACACGTCATCGGGGCGAAAACGGCATGGTACTTCTTGCCCAGTGCCGTGATCCGAGAGTTTATCGGGATCCTGCGTGACCAGCTGCGATTCCACATTGCTGCGGTGGTTCTCATAGGGGCTCTCAGTGTCGCTGCCGTCGCGTTCCTCTCGGCCGTAGTGGCGCCACAGTAACAGCTGGTCCTGGTGCAGAACCGGGGTCGGATCGTGAGACAGACCCATCCCCTGTAGCGTCTCGCAAGGTGGTGGCCGATACGTCGCCTCCGTCCCTGGGGCATACCTGTGAACCCGCTGGACAGAGTAGGCGTCGAGGGTCGCGAGGCTGTCCAAAGTGAAGTCGACGATTAGATGCGCGTTCCGACTGTGCACCGTAGACCCGAACCACACGGGTGCCTAGTACCCCTAGCGCTGAGGGCGAGATCGGACCACGCCACGCTGACTTGGCGGCCTGCTGAGGAATGAGTTTCCGTGCACCTCATTGACCTTTCTGGATCGACTTCGTCTGGGGAGTCATCTGCACGACAGAACATGGAGGCTTCAGAGCCTGCGCCCCACCGTGTGAGGCCCGGTTGCTTCGTAACTCGCTTGGGGGCCTGCCCTAGTCGTTGATCGGGTCTGTCCAGATGGTTTTGTGTCGTTCTTGGCGGGTGGGGAACGCCAAAAAGACCAGCAGCAGAATAGGACCGATGACAGGGATGAGGGCCAAGAAGTAGAAAGGGCCGGGGAACCCCGCGTCATGGAGGCGACGCCATGTCACTGACAAGGTGGGGATCAGAAGCGCAAGAGCTACGCCGAGGTTGACCAGGCTGATCGCCATCAGGGCCACGGCTGCGCCACCCTCAGCTTCAAATCCCGCACTCATCCCGGTGTTGTAGGTCTCAAGATTCGGAGAACCATCGAGGAGGCTTGTGAAGACTGCTGCGTAGATCCCGGCAAGGACGAGATAGAGGACGAACTGTGCAAGGGCAACCCACCAGTACTCACTGCGTGAGGCATACCCTCCGGCAGTACGCAAGCCCTCCGGTGCCGCTCGTAACGCGAAGAACGCCGCTGCGTTGTGGGAGACCACAGTCGACATCATCGGATCGAACTTCTTACAGGGTCTGCCGCACCGATAGGTGACAGTTAAAGTCACGCCGCGAGAGCGACGCCGGGGCTCATGATTGCTTCGTACTCCATTGGGGTCAATCCCGCCAGTTCCGTGGTGTAAGCCGGGGAATCGAACGCCCAGCTACCCCGTAGACGAACGTAGGCAATGCCGAGGAGAGGCATGCGTAGGGCTGAACCGAGGGTTTCACCGGTCGAGGGGAGGGAAGTGTCGCCGGGATACGTTTTTGACTCATCAGGGTTGGTGCTTCGGTATTAACCATAGAACCCGTGGGCTGGACCTGCCCGAGCTGATTCGACCCGCGGCGCGGGTCAGGAACCACTTGGCTCTATGATCTGTCCGCTCCGATCCGAGAGGTGAGCCGTGGCCTCAAGTATGACTACAGTGCCGCGCGTGATGCACGCTCAAGGATCGGCTTACGCGCAGCTGCTTTGTTGCTCCGCCCTACTGACCCATGTCGGGTATATCCGTCGAGAAATAGACGCCACGGACGCTTCGGCAACAGGGTGGTAAGCAGCGCCAAGAGTGATAGAACAGTAGTGGCCCCACAGGACTATTGAAGTCCCGCGAGGCCACTACTTCGCACCTGCGAATAATCTCATTACTCAGGTGACGTGAGTCACTTGGGGCGAGTCTACCCTTGTCGGCTCGAGATCACGATTCGCTGGTGCGCTTACGCATCACGTAGGCGCCGGCACCGATGGCGCCCAAAGCCAGGGCTCCACCACCTGCTGCCAGGGCCATCCCGGTACCCTCAGAGCTTCCGCCAGCCACGCCGGTGTCAGCGCCCCCCTCAGGCATCTGCTCCATCTGCGAGGCAAGCAGCGTGCCACAGGCTGCGGGCAGGGTCGCGGCCAGGGGCAGCGACTCATCAAGCTCCGAGGGAGCATTCGCGGCCTCCTCACTCAGGAGTGTTGGATCGACACCGTGGACCACGACGACGCCGGTGCCACTCGAAATGGAGTCCACTACGTCATCAGGAAGCTCGATAGTCCGTTCGTAGGTGTAGCTGCTGCCACCGGGGAAGCGCTCCACGGCCAGAGCTGAATCGGCCGAGGTGTCACCCTCGATGGTCAGCGAGGATCCGATGCCGCCGTAGAAGGGTGCGCCTTCTTCGACGTTGACCGCACCGTCGCCGTTCTGGTCCGCGCTGTCTGGTGGGCAAACACCCTGGGCGCCGAAGTGGATGTGCTGGGCATGGGGGAAAGGCCCGTCCATGAAGGTCTCGGCGGCGCCTTCGACTGTCATGTAGACCGTGGCCTGGTTGCCCTGGCCCTCGATCAGGACATCGCCGATGGTTCCGCTGTTGTTCAAGGACGCCAGGGACGCCTGGGAGGACCAGGTCTGGCTCTCATCAAGGGTGGCGGCGCCGTCGGTCTCGGGGCCATGGCCGGAGTGGGCCATTGCGGGGCCAGCGCTGAGGAGCATCGCTCCTAAGGCCAGTGTCGGGACTGCGAAGAATTTGGATTTACGCATCAGAGGGACTCCTCGTCACAATGGTTTGATCGCGTTCGAGGACCTCGACCGCGACTCGTTCAGAGTAACTCAGCTCACTTGTCGACGGAAATATTTCGCTGTGACAACTAACTGGTCACTTAGGCCTAGTAGTCCTCTACCAGATTGCTTCCCCGGCACTCCCTTACGCTCGGCGACACTCGTCTCGCGACCACCGATTTAGGGGTTACTCCCGATTTGAGAGCAAAGACGATGTCCTAGTCGGATGGCGTGCCGAAGGGGTCAAGGCTAGCGAGCTGACAGCAGCGACACCGGGGCATCTGGACAAGGGCTGGGGCCTTACCGGACGAATGCTCTGGGAGGCCTTTAATAATCAAAGTGTGGTTTCAGTATCCAAAGCGAAAAGACACCTGGTGGCCCAGTAGGTGCAAGTTTCACGTACTGGGCCACCAAGATTTATTTATGCAGCCTCACTATTATTCGATTTACGAAGAATAGTGTGAGTAGTATTCAACGTTGTCGAAGAACTCTCGCTGCCAGTTCAGGAAACGGATCTCTCCCTGATTTGTGCGCGGACCCCTGGAGTTGTCCACTTCACCAGGACCTGTACCCGCTGCGTTTCGGTAGAAGGGCAGGCCGTCGTTGGGATCGATCCGATCCCGGAGGAACTGCTGGAGGCGCTGTGTGTGCGCTCCGGAGTACCCTCGTGAACCCAGCCAGGCGTGGCGGTCCAGGTATGCGTTGCCCGTGTTGAAGCCCACCTGCGCGAGTAGTTCCCGCCAAGCGAAGTCAGCTTCGGTGCCGATCTCTCCGACGACACGCATGTCTCGGTCTGGCCACTGTCCGTGCAGAAGTCCGCGAGCAACCACGCCACCGCTGGACTGCACCCGGCGGTTGGGGAACCAATAATCGCCGACTCGAGTCCACCACTCTGCCTCTCCTTCTGCGGCAAGCATGATCTGGCCCTCAAGGACAGTCCGTACGAAGCTGCTGCTGGAAGAGGGTCCTACACGGAGATCACCATCGGCGGTGGCACGGATAAAACCGGTGAACGGCCCCGGGGTGACGCCACCACCGTTGTCATCATCCGGGTCGCCGGGGTCGGGTGATCCCCCCTGCGCGCGAGCATTGATCTCATCGATCCGGGAGTACAGGATGTCTCCTGGGCATTCCCCTGCGACGTAGTCCCGATGTCCACCACTGATGGATGAGCTAGTCCACCAGCCTCTGTCCACACCCTCCTGGAGCAGTTCGATCAGCGCATTTTCAGCGGCGGTCGAGATGTCCTGCGAGGTGTAATCGCCGGGAATGCAGATACCGGCGCCGGTAGAGTTCTGGCCCAGTGTGTGAGTGCCGACCCGACCAATCGAGTGACCTTCGAAGACTCGTCCAGCGGGGGTCACAATGAAGGTATATGAAATCCCACGCTCGAACCGGTTTTGCCCAATAACCTCAAGGTTCTGGACGACGGCGATGTCGGCAGACAGGCTGTTTCCCGTTGAAGGGGTCGGCCCAGCCGAGTGGTGGAGAACCCTGACGAGGTTCGAAGGCTGTCGACTTCCATTCCCATCGACCTGGGTAGCGCCCCACTCTTCACGACTAATAATGTTAACCATTTTTATCCTCAAAATCCTCTTTTTTATTTGTTTTCAACTTGGCAGTTCTTGCAGCCACTTCAACTCCACCAATACCAAGTATTAGAGTCAAAACATAAAGATACTCGTTAACCTGCTGTGCCGTAATTGAATCGGTAACAAGTGCCACGAATAGTGCGGCGGCCACAACATGGTAAATTATTATCCTTATTTTGGCGTCTGGAATTTTTCTCATGCTAGTTCACAAATTTCCGTGCCTCTCATCACCTGTCGCCTCAAAAAAAGTAGTCAATCCTAGATTTAAAGCAGTTGATATTTTCCATACTTCCGTGACTGTAAAATCAGTCCGTGTACTCATTTTGCGGCATAGTGTCCTATGGCTTATTCCTGTTTTCATGGACAGCCATTCCTGGGTTCGATTTGCGTTGAGTAGTGCATCTCGGATGCGATGCGAAACCAGTCTGGATCTGTCCATATGGATACATTAATTGCTCGAACGGACAGTTGCAACGGCGAAGTATGCCCATTTGGACAGTTCTGATGTCCGAAGGGGGTATACAATGAATGAATGGATAATCGAGCATCAGAATTTGCGTCCGCTCTAGCGGCGCAACTCCGCGCCGAACGAGCCGCTCGTCAGATGACGATGAAGGACGTCGCAGTCGCTTCTGGACTGGCGGACTCCACCGTCCACCGGTATCTCAACGGGAAACGTGACATACCGGTCTCCCACCTGTTCTCCATCGCCTCAGTGCTTCAAGTGGATGTCGAGTGTCTAATCTCCAGAACGATGGAGAGACTTCAAGACCTCCAGTGGGGTGACCTCAAGGGCGATCGCTAACGCTGCTATATCAGTCATCGTGAGCTCGCGGTCGTAGAAAGGATGCGGGAGTGTGTGCAATGAGTTAGGTGGGGCAAACATAAGCTGACATTACTCGGGGGTACGGACATAAGTTCCCGCTGGATACCTCAGGGATATCCCCGTTCAACGACAGAACCAACTGCCTCTAATGGAGCCTATGTGCACCAAGCGACTAGTCAGACGCTCTTGGTGTAGTCACGCCGGGGTTATAAGCCGCAAGGAGGCTCACCTCATCATCAGACATGATGCGAAAGCACCGTGGGCCCTATTAGTCCGCCGTACGGTGCAATGACTGTGGAGTTCCAGGACAGAGGTTCTCGCCAACACCGTGGAGAACGACAGACGGAATGTGAACCCTTCGACCAAGTCTTCGAGGTTCTACGGTCTGAGCCCCACGAGAGTGCGCTCGAACAGGAAATAGCCCTACCTCCTTGCGGGCTCAGCCTTCGTCAGTGGGGGCCGCTGTTACTCCCATTGTGCGCACATTGTGTTTTTGAACGTCACCGCGTTGCCTGCCGGAGAGTGGCGAACTCAATGTCTCGTTCCATGAGCTGCGGGAGTGCTCTTGCCAGGCCTGTGCCAGTCCCGGACGAGGGGATATTGAAGTGACCCAGCCCGATATCCCCACCGGCAAAATGAGTCACCCGTTCCTCCACGCTCTCCGCAGGAAGAGTCGCCCCATTATCGAGGTTGAGGCTGAACCCCGCAGGTGTCAGACCCAGGTCAAGACAAATTTGCGCCGAGGTCTCATCAAGAAACGCGGTGCCGGGCCGGAAGAACTGGCATTGGACGCCATACTCAGATCGTAGGTACTCCTGGTTGCCCATGATCTCGTCATAGACCTCCCCAACGGAACGGGTTCCCTCGATCCCGTAGACGGCCTGACCATCCACCGACAGGGGCAGATGTTTTGTGCCGTGATTCTCGATATCGAACAACGTATCGTCGACAAGTTCCCCCATCGTTTCGGGGTGCTCTTGGGCCCACCGTTGGTTGATGAACAGCGTCGCCGGGATCTGGAAATACCGCAGGGTGTCCAGGATCTGCCGATCAAGTCCTGAACCGTTGGGGCCACCACAGGCATCAAGAGTGATCGCAGCGACCGTGCTGCCCGGAGGGAGTGCAACCTTGATTCCAGGGATGTCTGGTCCGAACTCTCCGGGTGCGACGTTCTGGTAATTCGCGATGATCTCCTCCCGCGACGCCACACCGGTCTGGCCTTGGTCCGGGGCCGCTGACGGCACTGGTGGGGCGGTCTTCGTGGCAGCAGGCGTTGGTGCTGGTTTCGAGGGGCCCCTGGAGCAGGCGGAGATCGCGGAGACCACCACACCTGAACCGAACATGGCTAGTGCGGCACGGCGATCTAGGTGAGCTCCGCTGGAGTTGGGGGTCCCAAGGTGTGGGGCAGACACTTCCGAAAAAGAGTCGTTCTCGGTGGCATTGGTCATAGACGCGCTGCAGGCTCTCGAGGAGTGCTCACGTTGCTGTTTGGATGTGCTTCGAGCTCCTGGCGGGGGAGCCGGGGGTCAGGGTGCATAGTAGGCCGCGTCGACCCATGCCGCGAGGTTGCTCGGACCGTGGTCAAAGACCCAGTCGTAGGTGGGGCACCCCGGTGGTAACGGGTTCTCTCCTTTGGGTGCTATCTGTCCTTCCTCGTTCTTGATGTTATGCAGGTAGATGCCGAACAGCCCGTTCCCCCGCTTACGGCTTATCTCGATCAAGTGTTGGACCCATCGATGGTTCGTGGTGTCCGGGCCGATCAACACCGCCGTGACAGCGGTGTGCTTCAGGCTCTTCAGCAGCAGATGAGCCGTGGTGGAGTCATCTGCCGGACTGACCCGGTTCCACCGCGAGGATCGGATCCAAGCCTTATGGCGTTCCTCCAGTTGGGGGCTCTCGCACACGATGGTCGACCTAAAGGGCTCATGCTCGGGGTGGAAGCTAAAGAAGGTGCTCCGCGGCATAGATTCAGTCTCGCTTCACTAGTCGTTATCGGGCACAGCAGAGGTCCAGGCCGCGGCAGGTTGAATGGGCCAGGGTTTCTAGGGGGTCGAGACGTCGAAGACGATGCGCGAGGGGTCATCCAGAGCCTCGACGCGGACCGGTCGTTCGGTATCGATACCGATGTAGAACTCTCCGAGAGCCTCCGTGCGACCGCCATAGTGGACTTCGGTGAAGATGCTGCTGTTCTCCAACACGACGGGTTGCTCTTCAAGCGCGAGCCGGTCATCACCAGCGGGACTGTCTTCAAAAGCTCCGGCGTAGAGGTTGCTGATGCGCAAGTACAGGGCGGAGTCCCCGGGGATCTCGAGGGGCTCCTCGGTCATCCGGATCATGGGGTCATCTGTGAACTCAGTACTAAACGAGTTCGGCGCCCCGCTACCGGTGAACTCAATCACCAGTCGCTCGTACTGGTCGTGGACCCCGACCCGGACATCGACCAGTTCACCCAGGTCAGTAATATCAGAGCCCTGCTCAGCTTCCTGAGTAACGCCGTTCAGGGTGAATTCCTCAGGATCGAGAGAGCTGGAGATATCTCCGCTTGGTTCATCACCGTTCGACTCGTCTTCAGTGGGCGATGCCTGCCCCTCAGAGGGAGACGGGTCGGGAGTCTCGGTTTCGTCCTCGACCTCGGGCTCCTCCTCAGTGACCGCCTCGTCCCCGTCATCATCGTCACCCTCAGCTGTGGGGCCGGCGCCGGTTGAGGTGGAGGGTGACTCTGTTTCAGTGGAGGACTGGTCCGGGGTGGAAGCGACCGTGTCTGCATCCTCGTCGGCCGAGCCGCAGCTTGTCAGTGCCAGGGCGCTGGCAGTAAGCGCAGCAGTAAAGAGCGCGGGTCGCCTGATCATTGAGAGTGTCTCCAAGAGTCGAGGACATACGGGTGGCAGATCCACCGTAGTCATGACCTGGTTCCCTGAGACAACTGATTTGACGGATTGTTAGTGGCTTGTGACCAGGCGTGATGTCGTTTGCGGATTCCCAGCATGTATACCCTGCTCAAATAATCGCTCGCTCAGGAATCCCCCTAGCGTGTGGCTCTGCTGAGTAGAGCGGCGGGCTAAGGAGCCCGCCTGATGTTAATCTCTCAGACAGACCAGCCCTGGCTTCAGAGGCAAGCCACGGAAACTACTGTGCAGCCCGCCAGCTCCGATGGGGTGAAGAGAGGCCCGCCCAGGGATGCGCCTCGGGCGGGCCACCGGAGCCACACAAACACCGGTGACATCACCGTCTCACGCGAGATTCGTGTCGCACCAGGCTCTGCGAAGATCTAAAAGGCCCCAATTCGCGCTGGATCGATGAGTCCCTTCATGGCGGCGCCCTGGGCGCATTGGTGATCCACAAGAGATTCTTGCCTAGTCGAGATCATCGCTCCCGGAATATCGGGCTCGAAGAACTACCCCTCTCGGGTAGACCTCACAGCACTAAATACCTTGCCTGATCCAACTTGATCTGCCAGCGCTCCGTGTTGCTACCACACGCCCGGTCTAGTGCTCGCTGACGCTACGGATGAGTCCACGCAAGAAACGGGCCGCACCGGAGCGCTCTTCCTCTGAGAGGGCTTCGGTTTCGGCAATCATGCGGGCATGCATGCCACTCAGTGTGGCTTTGACCTCGCGGTCGGTCTCACCGAGAACCCGTAGTCCGACTGACCGGCGGTCTGCAGGGTGCGGGATCCGACGGATGTACCCGTCCTTCGACAGGCGATCGACCAGAACGCTCGTCGAAGCCGGGGTCAGTTGCAGAGCTGCAGCGAGATCACGCTGGCGCGGTACCCGGCCTGCAGAGCGTTCCTTGACCAGGAAGCGAAGGGCTACAAGGTCGGTCTCACCCATCCGCATTGATTCCCTGGTCCTGGCGCGCATCTGCTTCTCAGCCTCACGGTACTGACGCAAGAGATTGAGCAGATCGATCGAGGAGAACGACTCCTCATTGCGCCCGTACCAATATCCGCCTGGATCCCCAGAGAGGGCCGTTGCCTCAGCTGCTTCATGGTCCTGAACAGGCGCCAATGCGTGGTGATCGGTGGACTCTACAGTTACGACCTTCGACGGTGTTGCGGTGCTCGAGTCGGTCTGACTCATCGCGATCGCCTCCTTATCGCCAGCACTATACACGATTGCATTACACGGTCTAACCGTTATAGCGTCTAACTGTTACAGGGGGATGTTCTATTCAAGAGAGTTTGGGCGTTGGCCACCGAAGAGGGTGGATCGCGCGGCAGACCCAGTGGGTGCAGGAGAGACACGATGGACGACACGCAGACGTACGCAGAACCAATCCCCCCGCAGACTTCAACGCCCAGCACTCACCCGCTGGCAGACGACGTCAAGGACGACGTCATAAACGACCAGGTCCTCGATGATCAGCGTCGAGATCTCGCAGCACACCCTCAGGCCGGTGTGGCTCCCCGTGGCCTTCAGCGCTACGACCAGATGGCCAAGGCCTCCGCGGCAGGTTTGATGGCACACAAGGATGTGGAATCCGCCATCGTGGAGATCTCCGGTGCCCCTTCAGAGCTGGTCTTCCACTTGACCTGCACGCTGGTGGCCGAGATCGATCCTTCTGCGGTGATGGAACTCATCGATCACGGCGTGATCCCCAACGTCGAACGGATGCTCGGGGAAACCTTTGCCTCCCGCGATCTCCAGTTCAAGGTCGCCCCCTCCTCAACCACCTCTGGTTGAGCTCCGGGGCCTTCTCAGCAGCTGAGCTATCTAGTCGTTGACACTCTGATCGAAGGACCTCGTCATGGACATGGCACTGATACACACACTGAACGCGTTCGTCCTCGCAGCCTTGTTGGTCTCCGCGCTCTTGATCAGCGCTAAAGCACTGATCACCATTTTCTCACCCACCGTTGCAGCGACCACTGCCGAAACCCGGCCCTTGACTCTCGAGGCGCCTTCTCAAGCACATCCATCCTGAACTGCGATCACCTCGGACCGGCCGACATAGTTGGTTTCGTGGCCGCTGGTGGCCCGAGCCCGTGTGTAGGGCGCCCATAAAGCTGATGACAACAGGTCGGACCAGCTCCGACCCGCCCCTTCTTATTTCGTATCGACCCCCGCATAGGAGAGCTACGCGTGCACGTCATTGAAGACCTGATGGATCCCCGCCCCGAACGGCTGCTGATCGACGCATCTCTGACGGAGGTTGCCTCAGCCCTTCAGCGAACGGGTCACGAGGCATTACCGCTGTGCGATACCGGCGGAGAGTTCCTTGGGGTCGTGGCCCAGAGCGAGCTCGACCGGGTGCTGGCCTCTATGGGAGACCTGGCGTACTCCCTGCGGGCCCAGCACCTGATGCGCACTACCGCGCCGGTCGTTTCCACCGAGACCACGGTTGAAGAGGCGCTGAATCTCATGGCCACACACCAGGTGGAGTATGCCCCGGTGATCCAGGGCCGTGTCTTGCGTGGGATGCTCACCAGTGCTGCGATTGCTCGGGCGGAGTCCTCCGCCGTGATCTCAGAACTCACCGAACATTCGCAGAACACCGGGACCCTGCAGAACACTCAGCCCTCGGGGCACGCTGAACTCCTGGCGAGCACTGAGCTCCGCGAGTTGACGGCGTCGACTGAGGGGGAAACGGCGACACCGGCCATGACGGGGCCGGTCGCAGACCCGGGTGAGTCGACTGATCGCCTCGGTCTCAGCGCCGCGTAACGACGGCGGCGCAGCAACTGTGAGCGAGATCGAGCGGGACCGTGAAGATCGGGGCCGTCGGTCGTTTCCAGCTTGGACTGTTCCCGCGGACACTAAACGGGAGAGGTTCGCCCGTTTGACCGCTCTGTCCGTCGGCTTCGGATTGTTCGCCCTGGGGGTCCTCGGAGTTCTCTTAGACGTGAGTGGTCCCCAGGGGTTTGACACCGGTCCGGTGACCGCCGCTGCTTCTCGACCCAGTGTTGTGCCCACTATGTGGTGGGCCCACGCAGCCCACCTCCTACTAGGGGTGGTCGGGGTGGTTTTGAGTCTGTTGTCTCGTGCAGAGGCCGCGCGGAGGTATGTCCTGTTCTCTGGTGTGGTCTTGTTGGTCTGGGCGCTGATGCGGTTCATCTTCGAAGAGCCGGTGGTGTCCCCACTGAGCGGCTGGGTGAACGCAGGGTGGCTCCAACTTGGTGTAGCTGCGATCGTGACAGTGATCGGGTTCTGGTTGCGCAGTATCCGGGAGCGAGGGGTGCTGGCGGCCCCGGAAGAGCATCCCTAAGACTTAGCCAACACCGTCACGAGCGAGACCACTCCGGCAGCGGCTCGAACGACTCCGAAGGCTGTCTCGCAACCAAGCTCGTGTGCATTGCGCGTTCGAAGACCTTGTTGCGAGGCGGGTCGCTCCCTCCAACCCGTGAGATCTCCCGGAACTTAGGCCGGGGGAGAGGTGTCTCATCGAGTGTCTTGCAACCCAAGCCTTACGAGACAGTCGAGGAGCGAGGAGACCTAGGGGCGCCCACCGGAGAATTAGTGCGCGAGATCAAGAATGATCCGGTTAGGGTCTTCGGCCATTTGCACTCTGAAATCGCGCGGCTGATCGAGTCCGACGAAGTAGGTGCTTTGACTTTCGAATGGCCCCTGCGCGTGTACGCCTTGGACAAGTGCCGACTGCGACTGAACGTCCTCTATGGCACCAGATAGCACCGCATCAGGATCCTGCTGACCAGGTCCGATGCCTAGACCACTCACAGAAACCGCCAAATAGGCGTTCCCGGGCACATCAATGGGTTCGCCCATGCCTTGGTCGGTGGGACGGTCCACGTACTCCACCTGGTACGCCAGTTCACTCGGCTCGCTGTGCTCGAAGACAACCCGGTCATAGCCTTCATGTTGACCAACCCGCACCTCAACGAGGTGCTGTGCTTCCTCCCACGTGCCCGAGGTGTGAGGGAAATCCTCGGTAGCACTGACCTCTTGGGAGAACTCAGAGAGGTCATCCTGTCCCGCTGGTTCTTCCTGCTGGGACCCATCGGTGCCAGGGGAGCTTTCGGGCGTCTCCTCGACGGGAGTGGACTCATCGTCTGGCTCAGAAGGCTCATCTCCGTCTGATGTGGAGGATTCGTCGTCTTCTTCAGCCTCGGTGTCCTCGGGGGAGGGCTCAGGCGTCTCGATCTCTTCGGGGCTGCTTTCTTCCACCGTGGGGGACGGAGGAGGCGAGGTTGCTGCCCGTTCAGAGTCCTCGTCTGGGGAGTTGCAGCTTGCCAGGACAAGGGTCCCAGCTGCGATAGAAGCTGTGAGGAATGTGGCGTGGCGGGTCATCGGGTTATGTCTCCACAACGTCTTCGGGTCATCCGTCTGACTTCACCGTAGGCAGGACCGGGTATGCGCCGACAACCTCTAGGGCGAATCGTTAGCCGCCTGTGACTAGGGGGAATGTGTCGATGTGCCAGAACGACTGCCCGAGAAATGGCGCTCACCCAAGGGTTACGAGACGTCTTGGACCGTGATTCTGCGGGACCAGTTTTGCGAGGCGCTTGCGCATATCGGCGGCAGAGGAGATTAGTCACGCAGCATAAGGAGGACGCCGAAGGCAATGAACCCTATAGCGGGGAAGATCATTACCCGGGGATCGGTGTTTTCCTTCATGAAGGTGCCCGCCGTGGGGAACAGCTTAGCGTTCGTTTCCAGCACGAATGACCCCAGGGGCCGGTGGAAAACCAGGAACACCAGGCCAAATACAAGAATGGCTAGACCGTCCCAGAGGCTACTCATAGATCCCTACGGTATCCGGAACCGCAACCTCGGACGGACAATCCTCCCCGATGCCTTGCAACCTAAGGGTTGAAACGCACTTTCGATGCGGGTGGTCCCGTAGTTCAGGATTGAAGCAATGTGCCGTTGATACCGTGCTGAGGTGTAGTTCGTCACCGAGTGATGTGGGAGTTCCTGTGCAATTGACTATCGCGTACCGCTTGCGGTGGCTGGTATTCGTTTTCTCAGCCGTATTGGTCGCCGCAGGGGTGTACCAGGTTGCCGCTGGTCGTACTGATGATTGGGTGCTGCTGGCAACAGGTGCATTTGGCGTCTTGTATCAAGCCGCGATCAATTACTCGTATCGGAACTCGAAGGTTGATCCAGGCAACACTATTTGAGTGCCACGGATCCTAAATCGCCAAGGTGACTGACGCTCGGTGAGCATCCATGTCTTGCAACCAAAGGGTTACGAGACTGGGTCTGAGCGGCCGGCAGGACGAACTAGCGTGGCACTGGGAGGTCTTGGAGCGCTACTGGGTGGCGAAGTCCACGATGATTCGATGCGGGTCGTTCGCCAGTGTCAGCTGATATTCGGTCTCGGCGTTGAGCCCGACGAAATAGGTGCCCATGCCTTCAAACAGCATTCCAAGTGAGACCTCAGCAACGAGATCACTCTGTGGTGGGTACCAGTGTTCCCCTGAATGCAGCTCTGGGGCGTGCTGTGGGTCTTCCTCCACTATTCCGTTGACTCTCAGTTCGAGAACTTCGAGACCCTCCATTTGGTCCGAGGTGTCCCCCACATCAGGCATGCCTGAAATGGCCTCGTCAACGAAACGCGCGTAGACACTTGTAGGGGGAGCATCGGAGAACTCCAGGACCAGCCGTTCATACCCCTGGTGCTGCCCATGACGAATAGCGATCAAGGTGCTGCGCTCTTCGGAGTCGGATGCAAACTCGTCGTCTTGGGGTCCTGCTCCGAATTGGCTCAAGTCAGGCGCATCATCTTCAGAAGCCTCCGAGGGATCACCGTCGCCGTTGCGGTCCTCGGCAGGGTCCTCAGAGGTGGTGGGCTCGTCTTCTGGTGCCGTCGAACCCTCTTCTTCTGATTCGGAAGATCCGTCTTCTTCGTCAGTCTCGGTCTCTTCGGGGGAGGGCTCGGGTGCTTCGGTCTCCTGAGGGCTGCTTTCTTCGACCGTGGGTGACGGTGAGGCCGAGGTCGCTGCCGGTTCAGACTCCTCATCTGGGGACGCGCAGCTTGCCAAGACGAGGGTCCCTGCGGCGATAGAAGCGGTGAGGAATACGGCACGGTGTCTCATAGGGGGTTTTCTCTCCAAGAACGTTTTCCGGTCATGGGTCTGGCTTCACCGTAGGCTGGGCCGGGTATGCGACGGCAACCTCTCACGCTAATCGTTAGCCGCCTGTGACTAGGGGGAATGTGTGGATGCACAGAAGGACGACCTGAGAAATGACGCTCAGCCCAAGGCTTGTGAGACACAAGCGCCGGACTCTCAGTAATGGCGATTACTCGTGGATCATCAAAATTACGCCGAGGACTATGAAGGCTATTGCTGGGTAGAGCATCGCTCTAGGGCTGGTGTGCTCCGCCAGGGCTTTGCCTGCCTTGGGGTAAAGCTTGGTGTTTGCGTGGAGCACGAATGACCCTAAGGGTCTATGAAACACCAGGGGTACTACGCCCAGGATGAGGAAAATTAGGCCGTCCGTACCGTTGTTCATAACGGTCGATGCTATCGAGCGTCCCAGCTTTGGGAGTGGTGTCGTTACCCGAGGAGATTGGTTGCTAGAAGGATTAATCCCGCTCCTGCGGCGATGCCGCCGACCACTCTCATGAAGGGTGTGCTACTTCTAAATCGTTGCACGTCTTCTTTGCTTTTTGAGGTTGCTTTAGACCAGTACTCGTCGTACTGATCGTTGAACTTGTGTGCAAATACAGCGATCACAAGACCTAAGAGTATAAAAACTATGTTGGCTAGTATTTCTCCCACTAAATCTACGGTGTGTGCTGTCCATAGTTGGCATCCTGCGATCGCGGTGTGACCTGTAGCTCGGTACATCTTATTTGCATCGGAACTCGCATTTGAGTGTCTCATTTCGTCCAGACCCTTGCGCAGATCTGCCTCATTGGTCTGCGCGGACACCCTACAGAGACATACCTTGTCTGAGCCCGTGGACTGTCGCGTATGGGCATACCCATGAGCCACACCCGTAAGGTTGCGGGAACGGCAGGCCCGCCACTAGCGTCCTTTGCCCGAAGTGCTTGCCGCTTGAAGCCGGCGCGCCCCGACCATCGGTATTGACTCTTCCGTAGCGTCAACCGCAATGCTTGGCACTATGACAACAACCGACACCCCGACAGCGGACCGCTCGATCTACCAAATGCCGATGTTCGCCACATTCGTCGTTCGAGATCTCTCTGCCGCCAGAAACGTCTACGCTCAGGCCGGATTCGTTGATCTTGCGACGATTCCGGGGCCCACAGGTGAGCCCCAGCTCATTCACCTTCGTCGGATGAAGTACCAAGACCTACTCCTAGTACAAGGCGAACCTCGAAACGGCTCCACCTCTCTATCCTTCATGGCAGGGCCGATTGATCTCAACGAGCTCGCAGCCCAACTCCGCGCGGCAAAGGTCTCCACCGAGGGTCCGGAGGACACTCCCTGGTTCAGCACAGACCTGACCATCACCGACTTTGACGGAAATCGGATAGTACTCACGCAACCGCGCACAGCAGAGGAAGAACAGGCACGCAGTTGGGTCGCTGAGAAAGTCACTGGTGACTTCAACACCACCGATTCGACGATGGAAGATACTCAGTCGTGAGCGAGTGGCCAATCCGCGAGGTCGCCCGGGCAACCGGGCTCACGAGTCGGACTCTGCGCCACTATGAACAGGTCGGCCTTCTCCGTCCATCGCGAGTGGACCCTAATGGCTACCGCCATTACGGAGAGGATGAGGTTGCCCGTATCTACCGCATCCTGTCCCTGCGGGCTATCGATATGCCACTGCCCGCTATCAAGCGAGCAATCGTAGAGAACCAGAATCTGTCCGCGATTGTTCGTTCTCACGCCTTGTTACTCAAACAACGTCGAGATGAGACAGACCGGCAGCTCTTCGCGGTCGAACAACTTCTTCACGCCATAGACCAGGGAAGCACTATGACGCTCCACGAACTCTTCGCCAACTTCGACCACTCAACCCATGAAACAGAGGTTCGCAAACGATGGGGAGATGAGGCATGGCAAGACATCTCCCCCCTGCACGCGACAGATAACCAAGAGGAAGCAACTGCGGTGAACATTAACGACGCCCTTCGTCGCGCAGCGCAGGCCGGCGAGGAACCGACGAGTCCGCATTTCCAAGAACTCGTGAGCCAACACCATCAGTGGGTTTCTGAAAACTGGAAGACAACAGTCCTGACCACTGACGCTTACTTGGGACTGGCTCAGCTATACACCGCCGATGAGCGCTTCTCCAACGTCTACGGAGGCCAAGCCGCCGCCGAGATCGTTTACCAAGCGATACAGCACTGGGCCACTAAGCAAAGGGAGAACATTTCCTAAGCGGACCCCAGCGACGCGTACTGCATAATGCAGTGTGGTTCTGCGCTGGGGTATACCCCGCGCAACACTTGCTGCGCCCCGCTTGATACCAGTCTTAAGCAATTGAAGAATGCATAGCAATCTTGACGCCCGTTAGAACCATAGACCTTGCAATACACTGCGAATTGGATAATTCGCAACGGGGGAGTCTATGGCGGAGAACGACGGTTCAGGGTGTGGCCTCACGTTAGGCATCCTCGCTGTCCTGATCGGCGTACCGCTGTTCATCCTGGTCATAGCGATCAGCGGGGGAGAAGAACCCGAGCCGCAAGCCTCCTGCCGACCCGGCACCACGGAGGATGCCTCCGCGATCCCGGAGGAATACCGGGAGGCCCTTGATTCCGCGGCCGCTGAATCAAGTCTCTCCGTGGATCTCCTGGCGGCGCAGATCGACGCCGAATCATCCTGGAACCCCGACGCTGTGAGCCCCGTAGGAGCCGAGGGAATCGCTCAGTTCATGCCCCAGACCTGGGAGACCTACGGCGACGGGGGAGACCCCTTCAACCCCGAGGACTCGATAGCGGCGATGGGCCGCTATATGGCCTCAGTCTCCGACGAAGTCGCTGACCTTGCCGGCAATGAGCGCGAACTCGCAGAACTGGCCCTCGCGGCGTACAACGCCGGCCCCGGCGCGGTCCAAAGCGCCGGAGGAATCCCCGGCTTCACTGAGACCGAAGAGTACGTGGAAACCATCATGGGAAGTGCTCAAGGCAACTACTCGGCCGATTGCTCACCCGTGGGAGGCCAAGAGATCGGAGAGCTTGGCACAGGGGAGTGGACCCACCCGCTACCGGGATCCACCATGACTTCTGGTTTCGGTGCTCGATCCTGCCCGATCCTCAACGCCTTGAACTGCTCCGGTGGAGTCTCCGATCACCGAGGCCTGGACTTCGCCGGCCCCACTGGTGCCACCATCGTGGCCCCAATGGATCTCGAGATCCGCGCCACCGGAGTGATCAACGGCTGGGAACAACTCGGCTGGGTCGTGCTCGGGAAAATGCCCGATGCCCCTGGGCTGCATGTCGAGTTCGCCCACTGCGCGGCCAACAGCATCGACGTTGGCCCCGGCGATACCGTGGCACCAGGTACACCGCTGTGCACCCAGGGCAACACCGGTTCATCGGCCGGGGATCATCTGCACTTCCAGGTCGGCATCCCCGAAGGTGACGAAGCCACCCCAGGATGGGACAACCTGGTAGACCCCACACCACTGCTGAGAGAAAAGGGCATCGACTCATGAGCCGCAACGCCATCATTGCCATCATCGTCGCCGTGCTGGTCCTGGGTGCCGCTGGGGGAGCGTTCGCCTACGTCGCAGTGTCCTCAAATGAGCCCACCGCGCAGGAACCCGAGCAGAGCCCCGAGCCGAGCCCGACGCAGGTCCAGCCCGAGCCGGCCGAAGAGACCTTGGACGAGGGTCAGGACGAAGACCCCTTGGCAGCGGATCGTGAGGCAATGGAAGAACTGGGGATGAAGGTCGCAGAGATCATGACCACCTGGGACCCCAACAAGGACTACAACCGCACCGCAGCCGAAATGCGCGCAGCGGATCTCATGACCGAGGAACTTGCCGACTCGATCACCGCGCCCGAGCGCCCCGCCACCGGGGCCGCATGGCTCGACGCCGCCGCAGCCGGCGCGACCAGTCAGCCGACCGCAACGCCGAACCGGGCGACCTCTAACGAGGTCGTGTCCATCGAGGTGACCTGGATATGGGTCACCGAAGACGGGGACGTGATCACCAACCCCACTGAGCGCAGGTTGTACTTCTTCAACTTCGAGACCACCGACGACGGCGAACTGTTGGTCAGCGACTTCAACTACGACACGGTGTGAGGACTTGGTGCTAGCCCTGAAAGGGCTACTTTTCTCGGTTCAGTGCCTTGTCGCTAGACCGACCGGTGAGAAGCGCGACGGGGAACGCGACTAGCACGAAGAGGGCAACGCCCACGATGGCGACCGTCTCACTGGGCTCGATCACCCCGGTGTTTTGAAGGAGCCAAAAGCCTCCCGCAAAGAGCAATGCCACCACGAGCACCGCAATTCTGGCCGCTCGATTTCCGATGACACCCTTGGCCCAATTCCCTGGGGTTCCTTTTCGACTCATCGGTTCACTCTACGAGACGACTATGCAAACTCCCACGTCGGAGGCATTTCGGACAACCTTACGGGTCTGACGTTCGGCTCATCGGGTCACTCGGTAGACCCGCCTCCGCTTTCCCTTGGTGAAGCCCAACCGCTGATACGCCGCCAAGAGCCGGTCATCTGCGGCAGCGGCGACTGCCACCGCACCAGAGGGCAAGGACGCCAGAAGACTCCGGGTCAGAAGTAAGGCGGTGAGACGGGTATCGGGACGCTGCGCCAGTGCTGCGACCTGCCATCGCTCACCGCGCGGAGTCTCAGGGCCGACCGGTGTCATCGACAACGCCCCGGAATCGAGTTGAGCAAGACCCAGCGTGAAGGGCAGCCACAGCAGCGCGGCCACGTTTAGTCCCCAAGGGCCAATCGTGACCCCGGTCAGTACTACGACACCCAAGAAGGCGAGGAACACCAGTGCGGCCGCGCTGAGTTCATTGCTGATGCGGAAGCGTCCGAAGATCACCATTCCGGTGCCGTCGTCTGTCTCGTAGACCTGTCGGCGCGGGAGATAGATCCCGACAGTGAGAAGGGTGACCGGGTAGGCCAGGATCGCGCCCGGTTGGTGCTTGGTGAAGGCTTGGGACATCAGCCACGCCAGAGCGAACCAGCGGCGCAGCCGTGCCGGTGCTGGTCCAGTCCTCATCGTCCTGACCCTACCCATCACCTCGTCATCGAAAAATGCCCATGAGTATGAACACTCCACCTATACCTGCTCCTCCCCAGAGCGGGAGAAGCAGAAATTCGGGAGGGGCGTCTTGGAAGATGTGACCTTGGAAGAAGCGCTTGTGGATGGTTCGGTAGCGGAAGGACCCGATGATTCCGCCGACGAACACGACGGTGCCAATAAGGATGATGAGCCAGGGTGCCATCTTCCGGCCCTAGAGGAATCGGGGAGCCGCGCACGGCATCAGGGGACGGCCTGCCGGCTGTGTGGGTGTCGGTGTCCCGCTGCGCGGAACCCCGACGAAACCCCCGTGTGGTCACCTGGGGTCGCTGTTGAGCCTCCTAAGCCTAGTCGGGTCCGGGGCCCGACCTGTCAAGGCACGTGTCACCAGATTCAGTCCCTCGTGCCTCGGGACCGAGGGGCGGAAAACTTCGGGCGCGCGGTCGCAAGCTCCCTTATTTCGCGCCAGAACTTTCCCGACCCTCGCCGTTGCCGGTGAATCTGCTGGCACTCTTCGGCCTTGACAGCCCACCCGGACCGACTGGGCCAGGGAGTGCTCCACAAACGAGTGAGCGCAAGACGCCGAAACTCGGCGCACGAAAGGACGAGGCCGTGCCAGAAATGGTTGCCGCTATCGTCCTTGCCGGTCTAGGACTGATGACCGCCGGAGTGAATCTGGCGGTAGCAGTCGTTGAGCTGCGCAAGCAGCGCAACGAAAAACCCCGCCGATGCTCTGCAAAGCATCGACGGGGCCACACGTTCTAGACCGCTCAAGGGGGCCAGTTCAGTCGAAACCGGCTGGACTGGTCCCCTTCATAATATCCGCCGCAGAAGCCGCACGAAAGGGTCAGACATAACCCCACTCGAAGAAGCGGGAGAGCCCTATGCCGGCCACGCCCCACAGAGGGAGTAGTAGGAACTCAGCGGGGGCGTCTTGAAAGGGTCCACCGTCGAAAATCTTGTCGACCTTCTTGTAGTGGATAGAACCAACGATCCCTCCAATGATCAAGACGACGCCGCCGATGGTGAATAAGAGGGATTCCATTTAGCCACCCTAGCGCCGAGGCTTCGCCCGCACCCTCCGCTGTACTCCCGTGCGGACCGCCAAGAAGGTCCACGGACTGTCCAGCGCGATGACCCGCTGCGCTGCACTAGAGGTCCGGGCCGCTGCTCGTTCCTCGCATCGACCTGGCCTGTTCTGGTCCGGTGCTCCGCTCGTTCCTCGCTGCACACCGTCCCCGCTTTTCCTACTGCTCTAGGAGTTTACGCCCGTGCTCCGGGGGCACAACCCGGTTCATTCCTCACCGGGTCTGCGCCAACCGAAATTCTGATCGGCGCTCGTTCCTCGCTTATTTCCTCACAGATTTTCGGCCGGCTGGCCTTCGGTGTACCCCTTCCGTCACGGGCCGCTCGACAAGCTCGCCAGCAGGAAAAAACGATGGGGGAGAGACCACGATGCCAGTCACACAGCCACTAGCCCGTTGGGCAGTTCTAAACGTCGCAGTGACCCAGATCCTTAGCGTCCACATGACGCGGGAAGCCGCCAAGGTCGAGGCCAAGAAGGCCGGCAATTGCAGCTTTACTTACTACCTCTCAGACGCAGAGGTAGAAGCCCTCGCCACGTTCCGCACCGATGAGCCAGGAGACGCAGAGATGACCACCACCGCCACGCACACCGCCCAGACCGCCACCGCTGAGGCCCACGGGCTGCCCGTGGGAACCGTGCTGGTGTCCTCCTGGGGCTATGGCCAGACCAACATTGATTTCTACGAAGTCACCAAGGCCACCGCGAAGACGGTCATGATTCGCCCGATCTCACTGGCAAAGGAGAACGGCGAGAGCTGGGGAACCTATACCGCGACCCCGAAGCGCGGAGAGTTCACCGGGGACGCGTTCCGCTGCAAGGTCCAAGACCCCCACTCACAGCCCTGGGTGAAGATCAACAGTTTCGCAATGGCTCGGCCCATTGACGAAGAAGCCCAGCACGGCACCAGCTACGCCTAAGCCGCAGCAACGACCAGAAGACCAAGCCGCCACGTAAGGAGTAACCGCCATGACGACCACTACCGAAACCCGCGAAGAAGCCCAGTACGTTGCCGCCACGATCCGCCGCCAGGTCACGCCGCTTGTGTTGTTGAGTCTTGGAGCGCACAAGCTCGGAAGCTACACCCACCAGAACGGGACACACGCCCTGGTGTTTCTCGCGCGGGTGCTGCCGTTTAAGAAGAGCGGCGACCGCTCAGAGGCCCCGCGCAACATGCGGGTGATGATCACGCTAAGCGTTGCGGACCTCTACGATATCCGCGTGGAGTACCAGCGCCAGGGAGAGACGATCACCCACTACAGCGCCAATGGAATCTACGCCGATAGCCTCGCCGGGGTGATGCTGCGCATCGATTCAGGTTTCGAGTTGGAGAACTCATCCGAGGGACACCACGGGATCGAGTCCTAACCCAGTGACCGGAGACGAGAGAAGGCCCGGACCTAGCTAGAGCAAGTAGCTAGGTCCGGGCCTTTCTTTGTGAGTTTAGCGCGGCATCGGTTCACGCCGCGTCGAGCGGCGTGAACCGGCGAGGGGCTGCCGCCCCTCGCGCTCCCCGCTGACCCCGCTCACCTTCAGGAGTCATTGGTCCTGGGTCGTCGGTGGCTGATTCCGAGCTGAGTTCTTCCTAGCCCGCTCGGCAGCAAGTCTTGGGAATCCGAGAACCATGAGAGTGATGCCCACTATGAGGCTGAGGATACGTAGCCATATTGGGGAGTCTGGAAGTAGAACAACGGGAAAGATGAGAACAAACGTCGCTGCGACGAAGAAGAACACTGCGGTGTCCTTGCCCTGCGTTGGCTTAGTCATCTGCTCAGTCCTCAGTTACATCTGAGCGAGATCCACCGATCTCATCCTGGTGTGCGTCGCTTCGGCTGCTGGCTGAGTTCTTGCGCGTGTTGCTCTTGGGCGGCTTGGAGAATCGAGCCACCTGGGCCCGGGTCCACCCCTGACGTTCAGCCGCGACCATCAGCCGCTTCTCTTCCTTCTTCGCCTCGCTGAGTTCGTGTTCCAGTTCCACGCGCCGAGCGACCGCGACCGCGAGATCCTGGACCGCCGCCATGCGTTCCTGATTGACCTTCTCGGCTTCATCGAGGACATGTTGCTGTGCTGGTGTGAGTTCACTCATGAGCCTGAGTCTACGTCTGGTAGTTGCTCATTCTGAAGGGGCGTTGTGTCCTCATCGGATCGAGTGACGTGCAGTGTCGGTGTGGGGTGATCGAGTTGCCAAATTACCCAGCGATGCACGGCAGTATCGACGTAGCGAATCGTGTTGGGCTCGATGTTCAGCCACACCGGTCCTAACCCACTGTTGCGCCATGCGGCAAGGTCCGATTCTGCGACGTTAAGTTGGTTGGCTACTTCGCTGGGAGTGATGATCCGTGGCATGGGTTCCTCCTGGTTTGGTTGGTCACCGTTCTTTTCGGCAACTGCCGAATATCGGGTGGAGCAGGTTCGGTCCAGCCTGGAGAGTGGTCCGTGGAATACCGGAGCGATTGAGCGCAGCGATTGAGTGAGGATATGCCGCGAAAGCCGGTCGGAAGGCTTGACCGGTTCTGCGCAGCCCGTAAGCTCACCCTGCGAAAAGAACGCTTGTCTTTCCGAGTCCGCACGTCCAAACCCGAAAAGACCACCAGAAGATACCCGAGGCGGAGCAAGGCGGAGCAAGCTGTAGAGTTAGCACGGCTAACTCGCTTTGGTTCCTTGTCGCTGCGCTGGGCCTGTGGCACCCTTGAACCTAGAGGTTTCAAGCGTCGTTGCACTGGGCTTAAAGGGCGGTGATTTTCTTGGCAAGACGGATGCGGCAAGCGAATGCCGCTGGCGGTCGCCCGATCCGTCGTGAGGTGAAGCTGACCGAGTTCGAGGACAACGCTCTCTACTTCGCTGCTTCACAGGCCGGCATGACGCCCGCGCGATTCCTGAAGGAATCTGCGCTCTCGCGTGATCGCGGCATGTCCGTGTCAGAGCGCCACGAACTGAGCACGCGACTGCATCAGCTCCAGGGCTCGCTGGCGGCTATCGGCAACAACATCAACCAGCTCGCTCGCCGCGCTAACGCCGAGGAAGCTGTCACCAAGGAGATCAGCGCGGAGCTGACTCATTCACTGGCTCAGGTGCGCGCCACGATGCGACGCATAGATGACGCACTTCCTAGCCTGGCAGTCTCGCCCGAAGAGGCCGATGCCACATGATGCCTAACGTCACGCAGGGTGGTCGTATGGCTGGACTCGTCATGTACCTTGCCGGTCCTGGTCGAGCCAACGAGCACACCGATCAGCGCCTCATCGCTGGACACGATTTGGTGACCTTTGCCGTTGAACCAGGCAAGGCACTGAGCCGCGATGACGCGCTGGACATTGCTAATGTTCTCGACGCTCCACGCAAGCAGCACGGCACGACCGTTCAGGTGCCAGTGCAAGAGTTCGACCAGGAAACCTCGCAGTACGTGACGACCGGCAAGAAGGACGCTCACGTCTGGCATTGCTCGCTGGCCCTGAAAGCTGATGAGGGAAAACTCAGCGATGAGAAGTGGGCCGAGATCGCTCACGATTTCGTTGAGGGAATGGGCTTCATCGACCCCGACGGCGCTAAGACGTCCCGATGGGCGGCTATCCACCACGGAGAGTCCAAGAACGGCAACGACCACATTCACATCGCTGTGCAGATGGTCCGCGAGGACGGCACCAAAGCAGACGTTCATTTCGACAAGCGCCGGTCTCAGAAAGTCGCCGGTGAGATCGAGGAGAAGCACGGTCTCGTCGTGCTCGAATCCAGGGACAAGAGTCGTGGACTCTCCGGGGACAAGCCGGCCGAACGCACCACCGCGCAGCGCCAGGGCCACGCGATGCCGGCCCCGGTCGAGCTGCGCCGCCGGATGCGCGCAGCACTGGCCACGTCATCGAACCAGCACGAGTACGTGCAACGCCTCATGGACTCAGGCGTGCGCGTCGCTCCACGCTTCGCCAAGGGCTCTACCGACAGGATCGTGGGCTACCGGGTTGGACTCACACCCGAGCCCGGTTCCAAGGAATCAACGATCTACTACGCGCCATCAAAGATCGACCGCACCCTAGGTTGGCCCTACATCAGCGCCCGCTTCAACGGTGAAGGGAAAGAAGGCGCTGACCGGCTGCTGCGCGGAGTCCATACCGGTTCCATTGCGCAGCCAGATCGCACGAGCAAGGCGCCTGATTTCGAGCCGCGCCGCGCGCAGCACCTCATGGCCGGCAACGCCGGACCCGATGCGCTGGCGAACATCTACGCGCGGGTCTCTATGTCGATGGAGCGCGACAAGCCGGGAGTGTTTCACCAGCTCTCGGAGAACTATGCGCGTGCCTCACAGGGCAGTGGAAACGCCGCCCACGCGGTGCGGCTGGGAGCCCGGTTCGCGTCCAAGAACTCTGCGCGCAGTTGGCTCGCTGTTTTGCAGCAAGCCAACCGGCTTGCCCGCGCCATGACCGATGACAAGCTGGCCAGCAGCCGTCCGCAGCTCAGTGCTGCGACCTTGCCGGCCTTGGCCCAGGCAGACCGGATCATTCGCGCCGAGATCATCCGGGTCCAGAAGGAGAACGCGACCAGCACAGCGGCTGCACCGACGAAGGATTCCCCCACGCGAACCCCTATGAGTGTTCATCGCCCCGGACGTGGGAGCGCAGACCAGGGATACGGACGTTAAGCCACTACGGAAGGTAGAGCAATGGCAGACAACGAAGAGTCAGAGATCACCGAGAGCATTGCCATTATGGCGCGCACCCTCACCGGGTCTGCGATGCAGGTCCGTGAATCCGCGACCCGGGACCATCAGGCCCAGGCGCAGCAGCGCGCTGCCGCGCAAGCCAATGTGCAGCGCAGCGAAGCGCAACTAGCATCAGGGCTGCGCCAAGAGGTCTACAGCCGCGAATTCTGGCGTACCGCGTCGAGTGAGAACATCGCTGACCACATGACCGTGGCCTCACACCTTGGACGCACCCAGCCCGACGCGCGCATGGCAGCCATGCACACCGCCGATGTGCTGCGCAATGATTTCGGGATCAACGTCGAGCAGATGAACCGCGATCATCCGAACTCCTTGGAAGATCGACACCACGCGCTGCGCGATGCCCTCGATGATTACTTCACCCGGGCACGCTCCGACGCCGAAGCGGACCAGGGACGCATCGACGCGCAGCGGGAAACCACCACCCCCGAGGTCGAAACACCGACCCTGGACAACGAGGCCGAGCAGTCGGCCGAGCAGTCAGAGGCAGCCGCGCCCGCCGAGGCCGGCAAGACCCAGGACGGTCCAGAGGTCAACGCGGCCGAGGACCGCGCCGCCGAGGCCAAGACCTCAGAGACCGCGAACCTTGCCGCCGCTGACCGGGCTGGCTCAGAGGTCAACCAGGACCACGAGCACACCCGCGCCGAGGAAGCCACGGGAGGCCGGCAGCCGCAGCCCTATGCGCGAGTCAGCAAGCAGGAGCTTAACGAGATCCAGAAGCTCGATCCCGCCCTGGTCGCGGTGCGTCAGCGCCAGGCCCAAGGCTTCCCCATGTCGGCGCAGAAAGCCGTCACCGGGAAGGGAAACACCGGACCCACCCCGGCACGCGGAGCCGTGAAGACCCAGAGCAAGGATCAGGTGATCTCTCGATGAGTGACACCAGCGCTTTCGCCCCCGACCTAGAGATCCCCGAGCCAGACGAGCCCGAGGAATCACCAGCGGTAGAGGCCACCGAACCGGTGCCGACCACAGCGGACGAAGAGACCACCGAGGACGAAACGCCGACACTGGCCTACCCCAACGCTGGCGCATGGGTAAACGGCTGGCTACTGCCGCACTACCGGCGCGAGCTAGGGGGCAGCAAGCGCCGCTGGGACCCGAACTGGTGGCACTACGAAGAGGTCGGCGGCGCACTCGAAGCACTCTGGCAAGCCTGGGAGCATCTACGCCTGGAACCAGGGACAGGAATCGCGGTGTTCTACCGCGATTACCTCTACCCGATCATGGACCAGCTCACCGCCGCTGATGGGCCGTTCTGGAACCTCCACACCAAGCCCCCCGAGGTCGAAAGCAACACCGTGCCCCCGGCCTGGGAAACCAACCCCACGCCCCACGGGTGGTTCCGCGAGGCAGGCGACCCCCGCGAACAGTAAGCCTCACGCAAATGTCCCCCCGTCCGCTGAATGCGGACGGGGGGACATTTGTCTGTGCGGCGTTCCACGGGCCTCTACAGGGCCCGGGGTTACTGCGTGGATTATTGGCCGAGCTTGGCCTCGTAGTGCTCCTGGGAGACCTTGACGTCCTTTGCATAAGGCTTCGCTGAGAAGTGTTCGAGCTTCATCAGCGCGGCCGGCTGACCGGAGCTGAACAGCAACGCACGCCCCGGGGGCAGCCCCGCGAGATCCGCGACGTCGAGAATCCGTTCACGCTGGATCGACGTCGAGGTAGACCGGCCGCGCTGCGCGCTGCTGGTCTGCCGCTTGATCACGTCACGTTCGCCCACGAGCTGGGAGAGGAACGGCAGAAACGCATCCTCAGAGAGCCCCGAGCCGGCCACCCGGATATTGGCCGAGGACCAGAGCTTGCGCATCCCTTCCTTGCCGAACGCCTCCACACCTTGGACGAAGCTTTGGAAGAACGTTGAGACCACGATCCCGCGCGAACCATAGTGCGAGTAAAGGTCCGGCAGCTCACGCCACCGGACCACGTTCGCGGCCTCATCAAGAACAGCCATGACCGGCGGGGAAAGCCGGCCACCAGGCAGCCGGCCAGCGCGCTTCTCCGCAGTCGTCAGCGTGGCCATGACCAACGCAGCCGTGATCGCCCGAGCAGATCCGCCACCCTCACGCGAGATCAGATACAGCGTGTCCGTGGTCTTGGAGAACTCTTCGTGATCAAACTCGACCACGCCAGGCAGCATAGGATCGCGCAGCCACGGCATCACCCGTTCATCTCCGAGGACCGAGACCCACGGGCGCACGGTGCCATAGACGCCGTCGCGCTGCTTCGGGGTGAGCTGCATGATCTGGCCCAGCGCATCCGCGTAATTGGGACTGCCGGCCTTGCGCAGCGCAGTCCGCGGAGTCGGGTCATCGGGATCATTGGCCCAGGTGAACACGTCCGTGATCGGACGCGAGGACAACGCGGCCGAGAGTAGAAGGTGTGAGAGCAGACGCTTACCGTCGGAGGTGAAATAAGCATCCTGGGAGGCCCCGGCCGAGGTCTCGGAGGTAATGAACACGTCCGCGAGTTTCTGTGCGGTCTCCATGTCTTTGACGAAGCTCAGCGGGTTCCAGAACCAGGACGGTTCCTCACCAATAATGTCTTGGGGATCATGGACCCACACCCGGCCCTTGGCCAGGCGCGGGCCGCGCGTGAGATCCACAATGTCTCGCTTATTCGAGGTCGCGAGCACGGGCCCGTTGGTCTCGACAATCTGAGGCACGCACACACACGAGGTCTTACCCGCACGAGGCCCCATGATCCAGGTCTGCACCCACTCCCACGAGGCGCGCAGCTCCTTGTTGTTCGCCACCGCACGCGCCAGCGGCACCCCCGGTGACGCGTTGGAGGCTTTCAGCCGTTCCGCGTCGGCCGTCTGGGACTTCATGCCGAGCCCGCTGAGATCCTTCGGCCGCGACATAGACCGCGCCAGGTGATCGACCCGCGAGGACTTCCCCCGCTGGCGCACCGCTGCAAAGACCAGCAGCCCCACCAGCACCAGGACGCCGAAGACGATAGTGCCGAACATGACGAGCTGCGCCGCCGTGACCGGCAGCGCACCCGTGATCTGACCACCGATGATCGTCAGCGGATCGTTAGCCCCGGCAGGGCCAGTGATCGCAGGATCAATCAGCGCCGCCGCCCACCATCCAGCGGCGAGCAGTAGAACTATCGCGATGAAACCGCCGAGGATGATCCAGCCCGTCTCCTCGGAGCCCGGTTGGTTTCTTCTGCCGGCGCGCTGGTTCATGTCAGATCCTCTCTCATGCGTGGTCTCTCTAGGGGCGGTCTTCTAGTAGGGGACAAACGTCATCACGAGGGTGACTGACCGCCAGTTACCTCGTGAATCTCTCAGCCCTATTTGTAGGCTTCGCTGCGGTGCTGACGTTCAATCACCAGGACCATCAGCTGTCCGTACTGGATATCGCAGAGGACTCGAAAATCCCCGACCCGGTAGACCCAGAACCCCTTGTGGTGAGACAAGAGCGGTTTACCCATCGTGATGGGATCGTCTAAGGACTCGATCTCGCGGAGTTTGCGCAGAATCTGCTGAGCGACCGGCTTGTCGAGCTTCTTCAGCGTCTTACGGACGTCCTCATCGAGCTCAATCTTCCAGGTCAAGCTCGCGCTCTACTTCCTCGAGTGAATATCTCTGACGCTTGCCTGCACGAATATCCGCGACCTTTCGCTCGAGAGAGAGTTCCCACTCCAGGCGTTCGATGTTTTCTTCCAGCAACGCGCGCAGGTAGTAGCTTTTCGGGCGCCCTGTGCCCTCGGCCACCCGAGCTAGGCGAGCTTCAAGCTCGGCTGGTAGTCGAACGGTTGTCGTCATGGCTGAACCTCCTGCACCACAGTGTATTACACGTGCATCAGCCGGTGCAGGGACTCATTGCGATCCCTCGACTAGGGGGTATGCCGCGGAGGGAACGGTCGGTGTCGTTCAGTTGTGACCGATGACGGGCGCCCGAGTAGTTCCGACTCACCTGGACCTGAGGAACTCGCTGTGACTCACAACTGGATCTCGCTATGGGCCGGTGGTTGGTCCTGGGGTGCGATCCGCCAGCGTTGTTCGAACCGTCTCCATCGCGTGGATAGCGGCATCGATCCGCGGGTTCCCTCGTGAACCTGCGCGGAAGGTCACCATGATCCGACGGTGTGGCCGATGCTCACCGGCGAGGGGGATACGTCGGACTTGTGGGTGCGAGATCTCCTGTGCGATGCGCGGGAACGCGGAGATCCCCAGCCCTGCTGCGACCATCGCCGTTGTGGCTGTGAGGTCCTGGGCATAGTGGCTGGAGCGCGGTGCGTAGCCGGCGGATCGGGTCGCGGCGTAGAGCTCCATATACGAGTCTTGATGGGGGAGCCCGGTAATCCATTCCTCGTGACGCGCCTCTTCGAGTCGCACTTCATCTCGTACGGCGAAGACGTGGTCCCGGTGAACCAGGAGGTCTATAGGGTCGTCCATGAACTCTTCGACCTCCAGATAGTCAGGAAGCCGACTGGTGGATTCATCCGCCACGAACAAGCCCACATCGATCGCCCCGGTCTCTAAGGCTTTCGAGATCTCTTGTGAATAGATCTCCTTGGCCACCGGCTTCACTTGCCGGTGCTCGGCACGCAGCCGCACCACGGCCGGGGTGACCACGGCGGTCAAGATCGTGGCGAACCCACCGATGACCACAGGACCACACAGCTGGGTAGCTGCAGAGGCCGTGTCGCTAAGTGCAGATTCCCACTGGGCGTTCAATGCCCGTGTGTGTTCGACCAATCGCTGCCCGGCCGAAGTCAACTTCACCCGACGCCCGTCGTGTTCCAGTAGGTCGAGATCAATCTCTGCCTCGAGCTGTTTGATCTGCCGGGAGACCCCTGAGGGGCTCCGGAAGAGCGCCTCCGCTGCGGCAGTCACGGTCCCGTACTCACTGACGGCCAGAAGCAGCTGCAAGCGTGAATCAATCATGGACTCATACTGCACGGTCAGCGTGACTATGTGAACCTGGACGCAGACTTCATTCGTCGATGAACTAGGTCCATGTCCCACTCCACACAGTCTGCCCCTCTTCGTCACCATGATGAGCCACTGTCCTTCGCCCGGGTCTGCGCGATCCTGGCTGTCTTCACTGTGGTGCTGATCTTCGGTGGCACCGACATGACCAAAGTCGCGGCCGCGTTGCCCGAGCTCACTGAACGTCTGTCTCTGAGCCCGCTCCAGGCACTGTGGACAGCAGATGCTTATGCCCTCACTACAGGTGTGGCAATCATTCCCAGCGCCGTCCTCGCAGACCGCTACGGACGAAAACGCGCCTACACCGCGGGACTATGCGTGGCCCTAGTGAGCGCTGTTATCGCGGGTGCCGCCACAGGTCCGGCCATGCTGATCGCTGGACGGATCGGCCAGGGGATCGGATCTGCCTTGCTGATCGCCGCGACCGTCGCGATCATCCGAGTCTCCTTCCCCACGCTGAGATCTCGAAGCGTCGCCTACGGGCTCTGGGTCACCAGCTTCAGCGCAGGCACAGGCCTCGGGCCCCTCCTGGGTGGAGTGCTCCTCGAGGAACTTTCGCGGAGCTGGATCTTCTGGATCAACGTGCCAGTGTTTGGACTGTGTCTCATTGCCGCCAGCTTGGTGCTGCCGGAGTCGAGAAACACGACACCACCCAAGCTGGATCCGCTCAGCATCGCGACCTCCACGGTCGGGCTGGGCGCACTGATCCTCGCACTGAAAGTGATCACGCGAGACGACTTACCTGCTGCCGCACCAGCACTGCTGATAGGAAGCGCCACGGCAGGAGTCGTTTTCTGCTGGCGACAGACACGTCTGCGCCGTCCATACCTCGACATCACCCTCTTCAAGAACCCTGTGCTGAGCGTCTCCGCCCTAAGCATCGTGGCCACCTCGGGGCTCTTCAACGGAACGCTGTACCTGCTGACTCAGCAGCTTCTGAGCGAGGACACGCACACCGCGATCTCCGCTGGGGTGGCGCTTCTGCCCTTGGCTGCAGCGAGCATGGCCGGAGGCATCCTGGCTCCACAGTTAACTCGATGGATCGCCGAGCCCCACCTGTTGACCGCTGGCTTCCTCTCCACGTCACTTGGCTCGCTCCTGGTGATCTCGCTGCCTCAGACCCCGCATCCTCTCAGCCTGATACTGCTCGGTCTCGGCGCCGGAACGGTGATGGCGCTGGCCTCGAACGCGTTGATGAGCTCCGCTCCCACTACTCGCACAGCAGATGCGGGCGCGATCCAAGAGAGCTCCTTCGCCCTCGGCGGCGGGATCGGCATCGCCGCACTCGGCGTGATCGCACTGCACTACAGCGCTGGACAGGAAGGAGACCTGGCTACCGGGGCCCACACCGCACTGGGAGCAGGCGCATTCCTCTACTCGACGTTCGGGATCGGCGCAGCCCTGATGGCCTTGGGACAGCAGCGATCGGTTCACCGTCGATGAGTCCTCCAGGACGCCGCTACTGCACTTGCATCTGGCGGTTATGACTTCACGAGCACTCTGTTTGAATCTCACATGTTGCCATCTACACCCAGCAGACAGAGCCCCGCCTTACGGCCCAGAGGTCGGTTTGCCAGCGGGATGATGTCTAGATGCCCCACTTTAGGCAAAGGCTGTCGCTGAATGCCTCAGACCGAGTCATCCAGTAGTTCAGCGACCTCAATCATCCGGTGCTTGGCTGCTAGTAGATCAAGGATCTGTTGTGGCGTTCGCGGAGGAGCGGCGGACCTATTCGCAAGAGCATGGAGCGCCCGGGCTCCTGCCTCGAGGTGCGCAACCACGGTGTTAGCGGCAAAAGTCTGAGGTGGCAGGATCTCGACCTCAGCAGAAGCCAGTGTTGGAGATTGATCGAATCCTGCTCGTCGATCATCAGTGACTATGGCGTCAGCCTTCCCCATGATGGCCGCATGGGCCACGTGGCCATCATCAGGATCCAGCAGTTGATAGTGGGCGTAGTCCCCACTCTTGGGGGCTTCAATGCATGCCCCCGGGAATGCACGCTGCATCTGAGTAAAAAGATGACGCCGACGGCCTACACTATTCGGGACTTCTCGTGCGGCGTCTAATCTCGCGAGGACGTAGTCCAACTCATGAAGTATCCCGGTACCCCAGAGCGGCGAGTAAGTCTGTTCGGCCGCCAGTTGTAGAAGGAAATCCCGCTGAAGGCCGGGGACTAAGGCGCACGTATCTAGAACGGCACGGTACATGCGCCTCAGTATCCCATCGACCTAGTGCTCGAGCGGCTTACTGGACCCTCTTCGCCTGGTCCAGAAGTTCGGAGACCTGGTCCTCGTCGACGTCTTCGTAGGCGGCCGCCGACTCAGCGATAAAGTCCCTGCGTCGAGTCTTCAGCTCATCGCGGTACCGCAGAACGTCTTTCAGCTTCAGCTTCCGGCGGTTCTTCCCAGGAATCGAGGCGTCGAGTTCACCCTCATCGATGAGCTTCACCACCGTTGGGCGACTCAGGCCGAGCACTTCAGCAGCCTGCTGGGTCGTGATCTCTTGCTCACGAGCCAGAACACTGACTGAGTGACCTCTAGAGAGGGCATCCGTGATTTCCCTGAGCATCTGATGCATCTGCTCAGTGAGCTCAATTCGGTCGTGTTCGTCAGCGCCAGAGAGAAAATAGCGAGGCGAAGGCAAGGCACCATGTCGCGCCTCATGTGCATCGAGGAAACTGAGGACCTGAGCGGCGGTCTCACTCTCGGTGATGGCCTCAGAGGAACCACTTGGATGGGGCTTCTGTAGTGCACTCATGGGGGACCTCCTCAGGTTCAGTAGCTCCGATTGTAGCCGTCTTACGAAAGTTACGAAACCAGCTCTTGGCTGGCCCTCGATTCGGACAACCTGGCTCGAATCTGTTCGTGCCGGGGCAGGGCAGCCGAAAAACGCTACGGCCTTGTCGTCTCGGGGACTGCCTAGTCAGTCTTTGTCCAACGGGCTGTTGGACCCTCCAGGGCGCGCGGGAGAAGTCCGAGGATCACAGTGTGTCAGGCGCGCAAACCTGGCGTCCTTGAAGCGCCCGCACACGCCGGCGGGACGGGGCGCTCACGCGATGATGCTCCTAGAGGCCCTGTTCCTCAGATCGGTCTGCGGCGATAAACGCACGTGCAGCTGCCAAAACGACAGGCCCCGTCTGCTCAGGTGGCCCACTACGAAGGAGTACCGCTGGAGTTGAGTCACCCAGGTCGGGATTTAGCCCGGAGAACCATGCCCGGACTACTGGCGCCGGGTAGTTCTCATGGAGAATCGCTGCAACCAAGTACGCACTGCGAAGACGCCCCATGGTCGCCGCGGAAGGCCTGCGTTCGCCCTCGACCCACTGGCGCACCGCTCGAGTTTCTTTGACTGGACCGATGTCTGCCACGAGCTGGAAACCCAGTAGCTCCCGCAGCTCGTACACCAGTTCATTATCGGCAAGCTCGACGGATTTGCGGTGAGCCCGCCGGTCAGCCGGCTCAGGTGCTGTGAACGACATGACGTTGAGCATCCCATGCTGACCATTCAATATCAATGGCGCAACCACATGCGCAATCACACCCGATATGCCGATAATCTATCTTATGTCAGGTTGTCGGTCCGTAGGCGGGCCTTCCAGCGCGCCTGCTGCACGTCTGGGTTCTGCATCATCAGCACCATCCGGGTTTTGTCGTGGCCGTATCGAGGATCCACGACCCCAGCGGACGCGCACCGAGATATGTACGACACGTAGGCGACCGGCGAAGGGTGGGACTTGCCCTCGGCGGGTGGGATCTTCCGAAGTATGGCCCCGCGAATCAGATCCCACGACCTCGATGTAGCGCTCCATCTGTCTCGCGAGCAGAGCGACGAGTCCAACAGCCTCCGCTGACCCAGAAAACCATCTGGTGTGACTAGTTCGGGATGCGATAGCGTCGCGCTCATCATCATCACGATCACCTTCGTCACCGCCGGGCTCGCCGCGGTCGTCGCCGTGGTCCCCGTGGGCGCTGTCCCCTGAACTAGTTGACTGTGGAGGCTGGACCCCAGCCTGTCTCGGGTGACCACGTCATGTTCGTCCTAGGCTCTGCAGCCGCTATAGCAGGATCGATCAGGCGCCGAACATGATCCGTGGCGGCGTGAACCGTGGTGAGCCCCGAACACAGCTCGGTTGCTCGCGCGAGAACACTGAACCGTGGCCCCCAGGTATCAGGAACAGAGAACGTCTTGATTCTGTCCTCACCACGCAGTAGACGCTCTGCCTCCAACGCTTGACGCAACTGCAGGAGATCGACTGTCTGAGTCCGGGAGAGTACTACCAAGTCCACTAGATCCTTCTCGCGTGTGGATCGCCCATGACCATAGGTCTGAACGGTGGCCCACACCTTGTCAGCAATCTGGTCAGCCACGGGAAACAAGCGATATGGCGAGCTCGGCACATCTTTCGCGAGCAATAGGCGGTTCGATGGATGCCGGACCTCCACCTCCCCGGTGGGCGCCTGCTCTACAGCGAGATCGACCTTCACGTCATCGATTCGCTTCCCCGTATCGATATCTATACAGGTGAAGACCACCTGCCGGGCCTGCACGTTCGGCTGATTGTTCCCTCCCCCAGTGGGATGGGAAGACTTAAAATTGAACTCCACATGGTCACCCAAGTCCCGATGGGACACTTCGATCAACGCTGCCTGAGCCTCTTCGAGCTCCTTCTCGGTGGTGACCAGATCTACGTCCTTGGTGGCACGAGAATTCGGCACCCGCGCGAGCAACCCGGTCCCTCCCTTGAGCGTCCATTCGTTGTCCTCGGAACTGGCGAAAACACGGCTGAGGAAACGATCCGACACGGCGAAACGCATATGAGCGTCCACGCTCGCCGTCGAGTCCTTCTTCGCCGCTTCCTTCAAAGCGGAGGCGAGTGCTTTCCAACTGCTATAGGTATCTCTACTTGTCATCTATGCCCGCCTCCTCGAAGAGCCTCTTGCGCAACTGTTCACCGGATGCGGCTCGATTGCGTCTGGCCAGTGGTTGCAGATACGACGAGAGCCCGGACACCGACGCTATAAGCCCCTTGCCATGAGCTTCAGCGATCAGGTCACCGACCAGTGAGAGCTCTTGGTTGAGCTCGACCAGATCTGCGATCATGCGCTCCACGGTCATGGCGGCCATCCCGTCGACATGTGTGATCTCCGACCGGGTGAGTTCTCGCACGCGTAGGCGGACGCCTCTCATCCTTGTCCCTCGTCGCCGTGGCACCACGAAGTCATACAGGTCTAGATAAAAATCCCCCACACCGTGAAGCTCCGCGGCAGTCGTTCCTGCCGCAACGACACGGGGGGCACCATCCTCAGCCTTGAGGTGACCTCCCAGCGCGAGCCACGTCGCACGCAGCATGTCGTGTTCTCCAGTGGGGGCTCCGACGACCCGGTACACACCTTGGGTCATGCGTTCCAAAGCTCCGGCCGAGACCAGCCGCGACAGTTGGGGAGCACTGACTCCGACTCCAGAGGCTTGAGCGGCGGTGAACATGCCCCACCGGTCCTCGGCCAGAACCCCAATAGCCGCCATCGTCGACGCACTCATGACAACAATATTAACGTATAGAGCAATAAACGTTGTACTAGTCAGCCTTGCAGTGCTATTGAGAGTCGGGTGCACCTTGCGTACAAGAATGGGCACCCTGGCCAAGAAGGACCCCAGTGCACATACATCGCCACGTCAGAAGCCTCACGCCTACGGTGCCTTCTAGGAAGGCGCGGCAGGGCCGCGCCACCTCCCATTGGTGAGGCACCATGCTTGACCGGTGCTCGAAGAGCGTCGCCGGCAGTAGTTAAACGTGCCGTCAGGACCCGACCATCGAACCTCCAAAGCACCGAGCGAAAGATGCTTCGTAGTGAGGTGTCCCGTGGGCTCACCACGAAATGACCGTGCGATGCTCAGACCGCTGCTGCGCGTCCTTCACCAAAAGCCTGGGGGCCGAGCCGGCCTCGCTGAATAAGCTCGACGGCGGCCAGACCGGACAGGCCAGGTCGGCCACGTGCAGCTTCGGCTAGTCCCTGTGGAGCTCGAAGTACGCAGCCATCGCCCCGGGGTGCTCGGCGGTCCGTCCAGCGAACCTCGCCGCCTGACCGATAGCGTCTGCGTAACTGCACCCATCGGTGAGTGCCGCCACCATGACACCCGCGAAGGCATCTCCACAGCCAGTGGTATCGCGAACCTTCACTCTCTCGGCGGGAACATGGACGGCCGCGGCGTCACGCTGGAGTACGGTGGCACCGTCTCCACCCTGGGTGACCACCACCGCTTCGACGCCGAGATGATCGGCAATATCTCCGAGCTCTCGCCACCCCTCCCCCGCGATCGCGTCAGCTTCGCCTTCATTGACGATCAACACGTCCACCAGATCCTTTTCGAGTGCCGCGTCGAGTCCGGGTGAGGCGTTTAGTGCCACCTTCACACCGTGAGCACGGGCCCTGGCGGCGAACCTCATCACTTGGTCTTCGGGGACCTCGAGACTCAGCAGGCACCAGCGAGCTTCTTCGAAGACTTCTTCGGGAATCTCGTCGACAGTTTCCTTGGTGTTGGCTCCGGGGTCCACGACGATGGTGTTCTCCCCATCGGAGCGCACGTAGATATACGCGGTCCCGGTGGGCACGATCGGCTCGGTGCGCACCAGAGTAGTGTCGGCGCCGGCCGCGTCGAGGGCGAGCCTGGCAGCCTCGCCGGCAGGATCATCTCCTACTGCACCGATCATGTGCACCCTGGCGCCATGTAGCGCTGCTGCCGCGGCCTGGTTCGCACCTTTGCCCCCGGTCGCTCGAGCTGAGCCGTGGGCTTTGAGGGTCTGCCCCGGAGAGGGGAAGACTGAGACCTGGAGTGCGATGTCCTCATTGATAGACCCGTACACCAGCATCCGACCGGCAGACGATCCGGACGGTGGATTTTGCGTTTCAGTTCTCAACGGTTGACCTGACACCGGAGTGGCTGTCCTGAGAGTGCCCGATTGATCTCTGCGGCAGCGTAGTCCTGCATATTACGCAGAGACTGGGCGGAATAGAACGCGGCGTGTGGGGTCAACACCGTTCGCGGAGCCTGCCGGACCGGATGGTTGGCGGCTAGGGGCTCTTCTTCGAAGACATCGAGTCCGAGCCCTCCTAGGTGGCCGGACTCGGTCAATGCGGCGGCCGCGAGGGTGTCCAGCAGTGGACCGCGGGCGGTGTTGATCACAATGGTCCCAGGGTTAGTGCGCCGCAGCGCTGTTTCATCGAGGATGTGGTGCGTCTCCGGAGTCAGCGGAGCATGCAGCGAGAGAATATTCGCTTCTTCCAGGAGGTGATCGAAGCCGACTTGTTCGATTCCATGCTGCTCCAGCGTGTGAGCATCGGCGTAGGGGTCATAGGCGATGAGCTTGGCGCCGAAGCTGGACATCCTGGAAGCCACCAGCCGCCCGATCGTGCCGGTGCCGATCAGACCGAACGTCACGTCACTCAGCGCAGGGATCTCTCCAATCTCGCGGGCGGAGATCCACCCGTTGCTGGGGCCGCGCAGCGTCTGGTCATACTCGAGAGTCCGGCGCAACACCGTGAGGGCGAGCATGACCGTGTGGTCGGCGACCGTGTCGGAGCCGTAGTCGGGGATGTTGCAGACCCGAACCCCGTGGCGGGTGGCTGCCTCGACGTCGATGGTGTCGTACCCGACGCCGTAGCGGATCACGGTCGCGTTCTTCGCCAGTCCGCGCAGCACACGCTCGGTGATCGGGGCAAACGCGAGCAGCACGACGTCCGCACCTTCGGTGATGCTTACGACCTCGTCCTCATCGCGCGTGTTGTGGACGCTGAACCCAGCCCCGCGTGCTGTGGTGGCTTCTTGTTCGGCTGTGAGGTGGGGGAATTCGTGATCGGTAACGACGACGCGCATGGGGCTCTTTCTCTCGTGCAGTGGGGTTCAGTGGCGTGCGGTGGTCAGCTCGTGTGCGAAGGCTCCACGGGCAGCCAGCACGTCGATAGCTGAGGTCACGACCGTGAAACCTTGCGCCGCCCGTGTCTGGGCTTCTGCGCCGGAGCCGCAGTGGATTGCTGCAACCAGCCCGTGGTGTTCGACACGGGTGCGGATGTCCTCGATGGTGGTCTCGATCTCGACGTGGGGGACCCCCGGGGTGTGTCCCAGGGCGAACGCCAAATCTGAGGGACCGATGTAGATGCCGTCGATTCCGGGGACGGTGCAGATCTCCTCCAGAGCATCGAGGCCGGCTTTGTTCTCGATCATGACCAACAGTTGTGGCCGTCTGGTGCTGTCGGTGGGGTCCGGGGAGCCGGTCACCAGGTCGGCGGTGGGTCCCCAGGAGCGTTCCCCCACTGGTGGGTAGTTCAGAGCGCGCACGCACTCTGCCGCGTCGGCGGCCGAGGAGATGAGAGGCACGATGACGGTGTCGACTCCTGCGTCGGCTAGGGCGCCGAGTTCGGCGAAGTCCACTTTGGTGCACCGCACGGTGACCTGGGCGTCACCGGCGCTGCGGATGGCGCGTGCTAAGACCGGGACGTCGTGCTGGGCGATGTAGCCGTGCTGTCGATCCAGGGCTACGTAGTCATAGCCTTCGGCCGAGGCGGCTGCGGCGAGTTCTGGGCTGGGCAGCATCATCCACATGCCAAATGAGGCGGTGGCATGTGCGGTGGTGGGAGCAGTCATGAAGGGTCTTCTTTCGATCGGGTTCAAGTGTCGAAGGCAAGTTCGAGGGGTGTTAGCTGATGAAGGTCATCGTCAATGCCGGGATGAAAGCGACCAGCAGGCACGCGCCGGTCAAGAGTGCGAAGCCAGGCAGTACCGCGACGAAGGTCTTCTCACTGGTGGTGCCCGCGGTCTTCGCGGCGACGAACAGGTTCGCCCCCAGTGGTGGGGAGATGAAGCCCAGGGCGAGCAACATGATCAGCACTACCCCGATCTGGATGGGGTCCATGCCGATCTCAGCCATCACGGGCACCAAGATGGGCGCTGTGATGGTGACCGCGGCGATGGTTTCCATGAACGCGCCCAAGAGCAGCATGAAGAGCGTGATGATGAGCATGATGATCACCGGGTTGGTCGAGACTGAGGTCAGCGCGTCAATGGCGTAGGTCGGGGCGTCAGCGATTGTCAGCAGGAGCGCAAACACAGCGGCACTGGCGACGATCACCATCAGGGCGCTTGAGGTGGTGGCGGCGTTGACGATGGTGTGGAACAAGGTCCGGAGGGTGAGCTCGCGGTAGAGCAGAGTCGAGAGTGCGGTCCCGAAGACCACGGCGACCACGGCCGCCTCGGTGGGAGTGAAGATCCCACCGTAGATCCCGCCAAGGATGATCACCGGGAGCGCAAGGGCGCCTTTGGCCTGGTTCAGCGAACCAAATCGTTCCCGTAGGGAGTGCTTCGGGGTTCCCTCGATGCCGTGTCGGCGGGCATGCGTCACGACCCAGATGATCAGGAGAGCTCCCATGATGAGTCCCGGGATGATGGCGGCGAGGAAGAGGTCGCCGATGCTGGTGCCAGTGATGACGCCAAAGATGACCAGTGGAATCGATGGTGGAAGGACGACACCCATGGTGCCGGCGGCGGCGATAAGAGCAGCGGCGAATGTCTTGCTGTACCCGTATTTGACCATCTCAGGGATCATGATCCCTCCCACGGCGGCCACGGTTGCTGGTCCAGAGCCAGAGATCGCGGAGAAGAACATAGCCGTGAGGACAGCCGCAACACCAATTCCTCCCTTGATATGTCCAACCCACGCAGTGGCAACAGCGAAGAGTCGCTGCGAGATCCCTCCTCGACCCATGATCAGACCAGCGAGGATGAAGAAAGGCACCGCCAAGATCGGGAAGGAGTCGTTGGCTGTGGTCAAGGTATGGGCCAGCAGACCCATGGAGAGACCATGATCGAAGGCGAAGATAAACACGATGGACGAGAGCAGCAGCGCATAGGCAATCGGCAGCCCGATAGCGATCGCGCCGAGAAGAACCAGACACAGGGTGAGGACATCCATTACTGGCCACCTTCTTCAGTCTTCGCCTCATACGGGGTGCGCCAGAGTTTGACGCTGATTTGGATCAATCGGAGGCTGGCCACGGTCATCCCTGCCGGCAGAGACAGGTAGATGATCCACATCGGGATTCCCATGGCCGGTGAGCTTTGACCGAGGTCGAACAAGGTGTAGACCATGAATGCTGCGGCGAGGCCAATGAGGATGTTGGTGAGCAACAGAACCCCATATGTCATCTGGGATAGACCACGGCGGACTCGTGGGGAGAAGCGACTGATCGCAGCGTCGACGATCACGTGTTCTCCACGCAGAGTGACCGATCCGAGCCCCACGAAAACCAGCCACACAAAGAGGTACCGGGAGAGCTCCTCGCTCCAGGTGAAGGATGCACTGAAGAAGTACCGGGCGATAACCTGCGCGAAAAGGGTGATGACCATGATGATCAGGGCGCATGCTGTCAGCACCTCCTCGGGGGCATATCGCTGCCGCTGTGTCGGCACCGTAGCGTCCGGGACGCTGGACGCAGTCTCGACGGTGTTCATGCAGCCTCCTCGACGGCGCTGTAGAGCTGTTCGACCATGCTCTGACCGACCAATGCCTCGATGTAGCCTTCAGCAGCCCGTTGCATCTGCGGAGCAAATGCCTCGCGTTGGCTCTGTTCGAGTTCTACGACTTCGACTCCAGCATCCTGAATGGTCTCCAGTGCGCTCTGGTCTGCCTGCTCTCCGAGATCCCGACAGTAATCGCGGGTATCAAGAGCAGCTTGGGACACAAGATCTTGCAGGCTGCTGGGAAGGCCGGAGTAGAAGTCCCGGTTCATCAGAAATGGGCTTGGGTTATACAAGTGTCGAGTGAGCACGACGTATTGCTGGACTTCGTAGAACCGCTGAGACTCGATCAGCGGCAGCGGATTCTCCTGGGCCTGGATAGTGCCCTGCTGGAGACCGACATACACTTCGCCAAACGCCATGGGAGTCGGATTAGCCCCAACAGCCTGCCAAGCGCGGATGTGCGCGGTGTTCTCCAAGGTTCGAATGGAGAGATTCTCCACATCAGCGGGACCCTCTACTCGAGTACTGCGTGTGGTGAGGTTTCGGAACCCGTTGTCCCAATACGCCAGGCCCACCATCCCGAACTGATCAGCCCGGTCCAGGATGGACTGGCCGAAGGCGCTATCGACGGTGGCGTAGGCGTGCTCAGCAGAGTTGAACAGGAACGGGATCTCCCACAGGTTCATCTGTGGGATGAACGCAGCCAGCGGAGCTGCCGAGGGTAGGCCGACCTGCAAGTTGTTCAGCTGGACGTGCTCGATGACCTCACGGTCGCCGCCGAAGACACCATTGGGATGGACCTTGACCGAAATGCGTCCGTTGGAGCCTTCTTGGATGAGGTCTCGGAAATACAGGTACGAGGTGTGGTGGAAGTGATCCACCGTGGCGCCATGGCCGGCAGTAATGGTGAACTCGGCATCGCTGCGACCTTCTGGGGCGCACCCGGCCAGAGACGCCGCCACACCGGACAACCCCATGGCAGCCAGCAGAGTGCGCCTATGCACTCTTGTCCTGGCCAGTGATTCAAGCATCGTGGTTCTCACTCAACTTCGTCGGTAGAACAAACAAGGACTCAAAATGTAAACCGTTTACATTCCACGGTTGAGTGAATCACCTCACATCAGGTGCGTCAAGTCACTCCAGGTGGGATGCTCGGCTCCACCCGAAGAGCTGGATATGGCACGTACGACATAATGAGGGACATGGTTTTGGTTGGAACTCCCCTGCTTGGCTCCCAGCTTGCGCATCATTTGCGCCGCGGAATCTTGAGTGGAGAACTCGAACCGGATGCCCACCTGAAAGAAGTCCGTGTGGCAGAGACCTACGGTGTCAGCCGAGGGCCGGTCAGAGAAGCTCTGCGCGAGCTTGAACGCGACGGGATGGTCTACTCAGCGAGCCAGGGCTATCGCGTCTCCGCGCTGACCAGGGCCGATATCGAAGAGGTCTACTCCATCCGGTTCATGGTCGAAAGCATGGGCATTGAAGCCGCTCAATCCGCGGGGGTCGATTGGGGACGATTGACCTCTCTGGCGCGGGAGTTACTCGTTGCGGCTCAGGAGGGCGACCAGGAGCGCTTCGCGACGCTAGATATGGAGTTCCACCGGCACTTCTGCGAAGTGGGCGGAGGGAAGCGGCTACAGACCATCTGGGGCACAGTGGAGCCCACTCTGAGGGCGCTGTTCGAAATTAACCCGCTTCCGGCAGAGGGGCTCGTTGCCTCTGCTGAAGAGCACTTACTGCTCTGTCGCTACCTCGAGGCGGGTTCAGGTCAATGGAGAGAGATTCTGAAGAAGCACTTGGACGGTGCCGGAGAGCGCTTTCTCCACTCACTCGAGCAGCGCTCGATACGGCGCGAGGCCACTTGAGGTCTGCTTGGGGGGCATGAGTCCGTTTCACGGGGCTCGGCGGATCTCCTGCCGTCGACTGGTCCACGGCCCCAAGAAGGGTCACCACCGCGTGTCCCGCACTCCCCGGTATAGCGGTATTTATAACTACCTGTACCGCTCGATCCGACATCTTTGAGTACATGGGGACGGTGCGTGATTCTCACTCTGGAGGGGTGTGGTCTCAGTCAAGCGCCTTCAGGCCGGTCGGGGCCCTGAATTAGTCCTCTAGTCGAACCCTGACCGACGCCGCGTCGAGGCTATGAGACCCGACTTCCCCGATGCCGTGTTCGATAGACTACGAGGGACCCGTACCGGCGACCACAAACTGCGCGAAAGACCGGCATGTTTTGACTACAGCGGTCAGGGCCAACGCCGAATTGGTCGTTAAGATAACGAGAAAGACTTCCTGCCGTGTGCGGTGAAGCCTCATAAAATTCGCGTCTCGACTCCGGACGACTTTTTCTAGACTAGCTTGATTGGGCCAAATGGAGTCCAGGACTGTGTGTACACAGATTGTGTAGTACGTGAAGACCCCGATTGCGAGCGGCTCTCAGTACTGCGAAAGACCGGAGGCCTCTGGGCTTCCGATCCTTTCCCTGGCAGTATCCGAGAGACAAAAATGGTATTCACCCACGTCAGGGCGACTATCCCCACGTGCGCTCTCACCGCGGACGATGTGGTTCTCTCCATTCACTGCCGTCCGATCACCTTCCTGAAGCATCATCTGTGAGATCGAGTCGTGAACGTCTCGGCGTAAAGTAGAAAAGCTGTGAAATTGGAGAGTTCGCCGAACCATGATCGGAGAACACTTTCATCTGACTGAGGAGGACTTAATGGCTTCGCAACCCGAAGCTCGACTACGGGACTGGTCGCCAGCTGATGCCTGGCGCGGCCTGAACAAGCCCGTATTCATCCCGGCGGTGCTCATCATCGTCATCGGCCTGATCTTTGCCACCATCTGGGGCTCAGCCAACGGAGCCGATGCCTTTGAGACGCTCAACGCCACCATCGTGGACACGATCGGCTGGTGGTACGTCCTGATCGCCACCGGGTTCGTGGTCTTCGCCCTCTGGGCCGGCCTGTCCAAGGTGGGCAACATCCGGCTGGGCCGCGACGACGAGAAGCCTGAGTTCTCCCTGGGCTCCTGGTTCACCATGCTCTTCGCCGCCGGCATGGGCATCGGACTCGTCTTCTGGGGCGTGGCCGAGCCGCTGTGGCACTTCATCGCTCCCCCGGACGTCACCGGCGCCGTCGGCACCGACGCCGCTGGCGAGGTCGTGACCGCTGGGGATTCGGCGGCCATGGGCACCGCCATGGGCCAGTCGATCTTCCACTGGGGCCTGCACGCCTGGGCCATCTACGTGGTGGTCGGGCTGGGCCTGGCCTACATGACCTTCCGCCGCGGACGTCCGCTCTCGGTCCGCTGGCTGCTCGAGCCGATCTTCGGTCGCAAGCTGATCGAATCCTGGGTTGGGCACGTGATCGACGTGGTCGCCATCGTGGGCACGGTCTTCGGCATAGTGACCTCCCTGGGCATCGGCACGCAGCAGATCGCGGCCGGTCTGGGCTTCATGGGCTGGATCGAGGATCCTGCCAACACCGTCCTGCTGACCGTGATCATCGTGGTCATCATGGCGATCGCCACCTTCTCGGTGGTCTCCGGTGTGAACAAGGGCCTGAAGTGGCTCTCGAACTTCAACATGGTCATGGCCGCGATCCTGGCACTGTTCGTGCTCGTTGCAGGTCCCACGCTGTTCCTCGTGCAGGCCTTTGTGGGGAACCTCGGCGAGTACCTGATGGCCTTCCCGCAGCTGATGTTCGAGACCAGCGCCAACTACGTGGGCGGCGAGGATGCCGGCTGGTCCGGAGACTGGACCATCTATTACTGGGGCTGGTGGATGAGCTGGGCTCCGTTCGTGGGCATGTTCATCGCGCGGATCTCCCGCGGGCGCACCATTCGCCAGTTCGTCCTGGGCGTGCTGCTGGCTCCGACGCTGGTCAGCATCCTGTGGTTCACGATCTTCGGCTCCTCCGGCATCTACTACCAGATGACCGAGGGCGTGATGGTCCAGGACGGCAACGTCGACACCGTCGGCGCCACCTTCACCCTGCTCGAGCAGCTCCCGCTGGCCTCGATCACCGCCGTGGTGGCAATCCTGGTGATCGCGATCTTCTTCATCACCTCGGGAGACTCCGGATCACTGGTCACCGACGTGCTCTCCTACGGCGGGCGCACCGACACCCCGAAGCTCACCCGAGTGTTCTGGACCATCTTCATCGCGATCACCGCGATCGTGCTGCTGGCAGCCGGAGGCGAAGCCGCCGATGCGGCGCTGCGCGTGCTGCAGGTGACCTCCATCGCCGCGGCGGCTCCGCTGTCCATCGTGATGGTGCTCGCCGTGATCGCGCAGATCCGCATGTTCACCTACGAGACGCAGACCATGCCGCGCTATGTGCGGATCCGCCCCACGGCGAGCAAGACAGCGCTGGTCGACACAGCGCGTCACGGCGTCGAGGGAGACTCGACCCGGGAGGTCCACCGGAACCTCCGCTCCATGGTCACCGGCCAGCGCGCCGCCCTGAAGGGCTTCCTCGGCAGCACCTCGGCGACGCTCTCCGGACTGGAGAAGCCCACATCGAAGCAGGCGGACGCCCCCGAGGAGTTCTCCGCTGATGACATGGTCTTCGCGATCCAGGACGTGCCGGCCCACTCCACCGTGGTCAACCCGGAGACGGGCACCATCGGCTGGGATGAGGACGTGGCCTACCACGACCCGATCGCCGACCAGGTGTTCGAGACCCCGGAGTTCGCTGAATCCGCCACGGGCCAGCAGTGGGAGTCTGAGCAGATCTACGAAGAGGCCGTCGGGAACGGCGAGACCGAGTCGACTCCAACGCCGAGCTCTCCCGCGAGCGTCGAAGAGGCCCCTCAGCACTGATTCCGCGGATCGAGCTGCTGCTTTACGAGGCTCTGTCGAAGAGAGAGCGGGGCCCCAATCCCATGGAACTGGGGCCCCGCTCTCGTCTGGATGGGGCAGTGAACCTAGACGTGATGCACGAGGGCGCGGTGGAGGAGCTCACGGCAGTGAGGACAGTAGCCCCAGCGAGCTTTCAGCACTCCTAAGGCGTCGTTGGCGAACGGACCAAATTGGAAGGCAAGTGTGCTCACCACGCGGAGAAGGCGTCGTGTAGGTGTGAGTATTCGAGGGGGGTGACTGAACTCGGGCAAGTGTGTCCTGGTCGATGAGTCCCGCTAGGTGTTCTTGCAGAAGAAACACTTGGTAGTCGGAAGATATTGACATCGTCAAACGATAAGATGTAAAACCCGGAGATTTTGGTGCGCAGAAGGTCGAAGAGTACGCACCCCGTGACTCAGCGATATAAGTGCCACCAGGACGACACCCCTTAATCGGAAGGACGTGCTGATGACGCTGATGACGTCGCTATTGGTGATGCTCGTAGCCGTAGCTTTAGCAAGACCATTAGCCGCCCGCATGGGCCGCAATGCCGGTTACCCCATGGCTCTGCTCTTTCTAGCCTCGCTGGGTTTCATCCTCCGCGACGCGCACCAGGTTTTTAATGGAGATGTAGTCACCGGCGAGTGGACCTGGATCCCCACTTTCGACATAGCACTGAGGTTGCACCTCGACGGGCTGAGCCTCATTTTTACAATACTCGTGCTCGGTGTCGGGGCCTTGATCATGGTGTACTGCACTCACTACCTCAGCGATGAGTACGACCACGGGCGCTTGTACATGCTGTTGGCGATGTTCGCCACTGCAATGCTGGGCATGGTTCTCTCGGCAGATATTGTGCTGCTGTTCGTTTTCTTCGAGATCACAACGCTGTGCTCGTTCTTTCTTATCGGCGCACAAGGGCTCCACGAGGCACGCCCAGCAACGCGAGCATTCGTCATCACCGCCAGTGGCGGACTGGGTCTACTTGCAGCGGTGGTGCTGCTGTGGTCTGTCACCGGCACCACAGATCTCACACAGATCCTGGCTCGATCCGAGGAGGTTTCAGCATCAGCAGCAGCCCCCTGGATAGGGGGCTTGATCATCTTCGCCGCTGTCACCAAGTCAGCGCAGTTTCCCTTCCACTTCTGGCTCCCTGACGCGATGGTCGCGTTGACCCCGGTCAGCGCCTACCTCCACGCAGCCACACTGGTGAAGGCGGGGATCTATGTGTTGATGCGGTTCTCGCAGCCGTTCACTGATTTTATGTGGTGGACGGTGACTCTGGTGTTGATCGGATTGGTCACCACAGTCTTTGGTGCTGTCTTCGCTTTGAAACAGCACGACCTCAAAGCGTTGCTGGCCTATTCGACAGTGAGTCAGCTCGGGTGGATTGTCGCTCTCATCGGAGTTGGCACACCGGCGGCGTTGGCCGTCGCAGGTCTACATACTTTCTCTCACGCCTTATTTAAGGCGACCTTATTTATGCTGGTCGGGGTCATCGACAAAGAAGCAGGAAGTCGCGATATCAGGGAACTCTCTGGTCTCTATCGCGTGATGCCCGTGACTGCCACGTTGACTGGATTGGCAGCGCTCTCGATGGCGGGCCTGCCACCGTTCCTCGGGTTTGTGTCTAAGGAAGAGGCTTACTACGCCTTCTTGGAGCTTCCCGGAGTGTGGGGATGGGTGGCTGGTTTAACCGCTGTGACCTCAGCGGCGGTGACCTTCGCCTACGGTTTTCGCATTTGGTCAGGGGCTTTCGGCGGGGTCACCGTTCAAAAAAATCTTTACGAACCTCGGTGGGCCTTCCTCGCCCCGGCAGCGGTGCCGGCGTTGGGTGGACTAGTCCTGGGGATCTTCGTGGTCTATCTCAACCCCCTCTTCGACCGTTCTGCCCAGGCCACGGTCCTCGATGCCAACGCCTCGGCAGGGTTGAGTCTCTGGCCAGATAGCTTCGCATCTCCCGCCCTGTGGATGTCGGTCGCAACAGTCTGCCTGGGCCTGACGCTCTATGCCTTCAAAGATCCTGTAGACACTGTTTTGCAGAGGCTCTACCTGCCCATAAGCGGCGTGGCTGCATACGATGCCTGCTACACCGGGATCTTGCGGTTCAGCGAGCTGGTCAGTCGCCCGGCACGCACTGGGGTGCTCGCGAACCATCTGTTATGGCCACTGGGGTCCTTGGTGCTTCTCGCCGTGGGGGTGCTCTTCGCTGGGGACATCCAGGGCGCCCCTCCAGCTGCGACCTCCCGGCCTGAAGACTGGGTGGTAGTCGCGCTCACCGCTCTCGCTGCTCTGGGTCTGTGTTGGACTCGATCGAGGCTTGGCGCCGTCGCGATGCTGGGAGTGATCGGGTTCCTCATGGCTGGCTGGTTCATGCTGCTCGGAGGAGTGGACCTGGCCATGACCCAGTTATTGGTCGAGATCCTCACCGTGGCGGTAGCGGTGCTGGTGTTGCGGCGCCTGCCCGTCCTGTTCACCCCTGCACCAGGGCTTCGTCGCTGGGGAGGTCTCCTGGCAGCCTCCGTCCTCGGGGTGACCGCGGGGGCCGGCACCTGGCTGCTGACCGGCCGACGCGAACCCTCTGCTGCGGCTGAGTTCTTCGTAGCCGAGGCCGAGGAGCTCGCCGGCGGCACCAACCTGGTCAACACCATCCTTGTTGACTTCCGTGGCCTGGATACCTTCGGTGAAATCACAGTCCTCGCGGTGGCCGCCGTGGGGCTCCTGGCCTTGTTGCGCGGCGAATCCCCAGCCAATGAACGGACCGCCAGTATGGATCTTCCCGGGGATCGCACCGTATTGACTACAGCCACCAGAATCTTGGTGCCGCTCATCGGGTTGGTCTCGATCTGGTTGCTCTGGCGGGGACACTATGAACCAGGAGGAGGCTTCGTCGCAGCTCTAGTGGCCAGCCTGGCACTGGTGATGGCTCGACTGCCCCGACACGCTGCCGATCCTCCACCTATCAGGCCGGCTATTTTGTTGAGCTCCGGGCTCATCGTGGCAGTTGTGGGCGGACTCGTCGGATTGATCGAGGGATCCTTCCTGCGCCCAATACAAGGTGCGGTGGAAGTTGGCGGGTTCACCCAATCACTGACGACCTCACTGATCTTTGATCTGGGAGTCTTCTTTGCCGTACTTGGACTGGTCGCAGCCGCGCTCGATCGCCTCACCCGAGGTGCGGTACCCCCGTTGGAAGAACACCATGTGAGCTCAGCGACGGACAAAGAACATCGGGCAACGCGAAGGGAAGGTGTAAGCCGATGAGCGCAGCGATACTCGTCACCGTGCTCGTCACAGCAGGGGTGTACTTAGTACTTCAGCGAGGCCTGGTCCGCGTGGCGTTTGGCTTCGTAATGATTGGCCACGGGGTCAACGTGATCCTCCTCGCCGCAGGAGGAATGCACCAACGAGAGCCAGGCTATGTGGGGCAAGACACCGACCCCAGCGTCATCTCCGACCCGCTGGTCCAGGCATTCGCCCTGACCGCAATTGTGATCACCTTCGCGCTGACTGTCTACATGCTCGTCATGGCCGGACACGGAGCAGAAGACGACGGGACACCCTCGGATCATCCTCATCAGGACGACGCCGCAAGATATATATCTCCGACCCCGGAACAGAATGACCCCACCATGAACGCAGACATCGATCCTCTCGACAGCGGCACCATCGGGGAGTCACACACCGGGCACCTGGGCGGGGGGCATTACAGATGACTATGTCTCCGAACCTAGAAGCAGCCATCTCAATGCTATTGCCTGCGGCTTTATGGCTTCCGATCCTCGCCGCGGCTGCCTCCCTTATATTACGAAGGAGCAAGCTAGCCCAGCGCATCGCAGCAACCGCAGTGCACCTCACGATCTTCATCGGTGCTCTCTACTCATTTGCGCTCACTCGAGATGGCAGCGTGATCGCTGAACAGGTTTCAGGGTGGCCAGGTGGGGTCTCGATCCCCTTCGTGATGGATACCTTTGCCGGCCTCATGGTGGCCGTGGCCGCTTTGATGGTGCTGGTGTGCTCATTCTTTGCCATGACTACAGGTGACGATGAAGATCCCTACTTCCACCCGCTGGTGCTGATCCTCTCTGGTGGCGTCTACGGTGCGTTCTTAACCGGGGATCTGTTCAACCTCTTTGTGATGATCGAGGTAGCGCTCATCCCCTCTTATGTGCTGCTCAGTCGTAGTGGACGGGCCACCCAGATGAATGCTGGGCGCATCTACTTCGCAGTGAACCTGCTGGTGTCCGCGATGCTCTTAGCTGGTGTGGGGCTGGTTTACGGAACCGCAGGAACGGTCAACCTAGGAGAATTGGCAGGGGCCGCGCAGGAATCCACGGCAACGGCTCTGGCCATGGGAATCGTATTGCTCGCCCTAGGTGCCAAAGCCGCGCTGGTGCCGGTGCACACGTGGTTGCCTCGTTCCTATCCCTTCGCCTCTGTCGCAGTCAGCGCGTTGTTATCTGGTTTGCTGACCAAGATTGGCGTCTACGGCATCTTCCGTATCTACTCCGTGGTCTACAACGGAGACGCATCTCTGCAGTGGCTCTGGTTGATCGTCTTGCTTGCCACTATGACTGTGGGGGTATTCGGCGCTCTCGGGGAGAACGGCATGCGCTCGATTCTGAGCTTTCACATGACCAGCCAGGTTGGCTACATTCTGCTTCCCTTGGCGTTCTTTGGTCCTCTGGGTCTGACCGCCGGGATCTTCTATATGGTCCATCACATCATCGTCAAAGCCGCACTCTTTTTGGCCTGTGGCGCCGTGGAGCACCACGCCGGGACCGGAAAGCTTTCCCAGCTTGGCGGTTATGCCCGGCGTGAACCCGTTCTGGGTCTGGTGTTCTTGATTGCGGCCCTGTCGCTGGTCGGGGTCCCACCCTTCTCTGGCTTCATCGCCAAGATGTCTCTGATCTTGGCCGCGCTGGAAAGTGAGGCCTACATCGCGGCGGCTTTCGCAGTGCTGATTAGCCTATTCACCTTGCTCTCGATGTTGAAGATCTGGAACGGAGCCTTCTGGGGCGCCGACCCGGACCCGGTCCGCAGTGATACTC